>CANFJA010000106.1 GCA_947447235.1 Comamonadaceae bacterium | reverse complement strand
TGCGCGCCCCATATTGCATGGCATCAGCTTTGAAATTCCTGCTGGAAAAACGGTGGCCGTGGTCGGCCCTTCGGGCTCGGGCAAGTCAACCCTGGCGCGTTTGTTGTTCCGGTTTTATGACGTGGGCAGTGGCCACATCACCATCGATGGGCAAGACATTCGCCGTGTCACCCAACACAGCGTGCGCCGTGCTTTGGGCATCGTGCCGCAGGACACGGTGCTGTTCAACGACACCGTGCGCTACAACATCGCCTATGGCCGCACCGATGCCTCCGTGCATGAGGTAGAGCAAGCGGCACGCGCCGCCCACATCCACGACTTCATCGCCGCCACGCCCAAGGGCTACGACACCATGGTGGGCGAGCGCGGTTTGAAGTTGTCGGGTGGCGAGAAGCAGCGCGTCGCGATTGCACGCACCTTGCTCAAAAACCCGCCGATTGTGATTTTTGACGAGGCCACCTCAGCGTTGGACAGTGCCAACGAGCGGGCCATTCAAGGGGAATTGCAAAGCGCCGCGCACAACAAAACCACCTTGGTGATTGCCCACCGTTTGTCCACGGTGGTCGATGCCCACGAGATTTTGGTGCTCGACGCCGGGTGCATTGTGGAGCGCGGATCGCACGCGGCCTTGTTGGCGCTCAATGGGCGCTACGCGCAGATGTGGGCCTTGCAGCAGTCGTCTGAGGTTTGACACAAAAAAGGCCCCTCGTTAAAAACGAGAGGCCTTCAAAGCCAAAGCTCAAAAGCGTTTACTTCAAACCAGCCGCTGCCTTCAAGGCCGCCGCTTTGTCGGTGCGCTCCCATGTGAACTCGGGCTCTTCGCGACCGAAGTGGCCATAGGCTGCGGTCTTGCTGTAGATCGGGCGCAGCAAGTCGAGCATCTGAATGATGCCTTTGGGGCGCAGGTCAAAGTGCTCGGCCACCAAAGCGGCGATTTTTTCGTCGCTGATCACGCCGGTGCCTTCGGTGTTGACCGTGATGTTCATCGGGCGGGCCACACCAATGGCGTAAGCCACTTGAATTTGGCACTTGGTGGCCAAACCGGCAGCCACGATGTTCTTGGCCACATAGCGTGCGGCGTATGCAGCGGAGCGGTCGACCTTGGAGGGGTCTTTGCCCGAGAAGGCGCCACCACCGTGGGGGCAAGCGCCGCCGTAGGTGTCCACAATGATCTTGCGGCCCGTCAAACCACAGTCACCTTGTGGGCCGCCGATGACGAAACGGCCGGTGGGGTTGATCAAGTACTTGGTGTCTTTGAGCCACTCTTTGGGCAACACGGGCTTGATGATTTCTTCGATGATGGCTTCGGTGAAGCTGGCCTTCATCTTGGTGGCTGTTTCCGACTGATCGGGACTGTGCTGGGTGGACAACACCACGGTGTCGATGCTGTGAGGCTTGCCGTCCACATAGCGCATGGTCACTTGGCTCTTGGCGTCGGGGCGCAAGAAGGGCAGACGACCGTCTTTGCGCAACTGGGCTTGGCGCTCGACCAATCGGTGGGCGTAGTGGATGGGCGCTGGCATCAGCTCAGGGGTTTCGCTGCAGGCGTAACCAAACATCAGGCCTTGGTCGCCAGCGCCGATGTTGAGGTGGTCGTCCGACGCATGGTCCACGCCCTGGGCGATGTCGTTGGATTGCTTGTCGTAAGCGACCAACACGGCACAGCCTTTGTAGTCGATGCCGTAGTCGGTGTTGTCGTAGCCAATGCGCTTGATGGTGTCGCGTGCGACTTGGATGTAGTCGACATTGGCTTGGGTGGTGATCTCACCGGCCAAGACCACCAGACCGGTGTTGGTCAGGGTCTCAGCGGCCACGCGTGAACGTGGGTCTTGGGCAAAGATGGCGTCGAGGATGGCGTCCGAGATTTGGTCTGCCACTTTGTCGGGGTGGCCTTCCGAGACGGATTCGGACGTGAAGAGATAGTCGAGAGACATGAAAAAAGCTCCTAAGGTTGATGGTTGGCGTTGCCAACCCCGAAGGAGCCCGGCGAACGCTTTAGCAGATGAACCAGTGTTGACCGATTCGGGACCCACCGAGGTGGGGTTGTCGCTCTGCAAGTTGCTCTGTTAACTCAGCGACAATCGATATTGTAATTTAACTTTTATCGTTTCTATCCGCCTCATGGCTCCAGTCACCCAAATGTTTGCTTGGCTATCGCGCATGCCACTGTCGTGGATGCAACGCGCGGGGGCTGTGTTGGGCTGGTGGGTGTGGTTTTTGTCGCCCCGTTATCGCCAACACTTCAAGGCCAATGTGCAGGCTGCTGGAGTGCCTTGGCGCGACGCGCGTCCTGCGATTGCGGCGATGGGCATGATGGTGGCTGAGTTGCCCTGGGTGTGGATGCGCTCTGCCTCTGAGCCCTTGGGTGACGTGGTGCGTTGGGACGGCGCAGAGCATTTCGAAGCGGCCATGGCCGCTGGTAAGGGGGCGATTTTGATGTCGCCCCATTTGGGCTGCTGGGAAATTGGCGCGCAAGCGATTGCTGAAAAGTTTGGTCCGCGCTTTGGCTCCTTGGTGGCGCTTTATCGACCGGCCCGCAAAGCATGGCTTGAACCCTTGGTGGCACAAGCCAGAACGCGTCCCTACTTGGCTTCCGCGCCGACCTCGTTGGCGGGCGTGCGCACCTTGATTCGCACCCTGCGTGCTGGCGGCTACACCGCCATCTTGCCCGATCAAGTGCCACCTTTGGGGCAAGGTGTGTGGGCCCCATTTTTTGGACGTGAGGTGTACACCATGACTTTGTTGTCCAAGTTGGCGCAACAAACCGGTGCCACCGTGATCTTGACCTGGTGTGAACGCTTGGCACCAGGTCACGGTTTTTGCATCCACATGCGTCGCTTCAACGCCCCCGAGTTGTGGGACGTCAACTGCGCACCTGAGTTGGCGGCCGCAGCGGTCAACCGTGGCGTCGAGCAACTGGTGCGGGCAGCTCCGGGTCAATACCTGTGGAGTTATGCGCGCGACAAAAACCCTCGCACAGAGGGCTAAGCCATGGGGTCGCAACTGGGTCTGTGGGTATTGCGCGGTTTGGCTTATTTGCCCTTGTCGGTCCTGCGTGCTTCAGGCGCGGGCTTGGGCTTGTTGCTGTTTGTGCTGGTGGCCGAGCGGCGCCATGTGGTGCTGACCAATTTGCGCATTTGCTTTCCCACCTTGAGTCCCCGCGAGCGCGCGGCATTGGCGCGCCAGAGTTTTGTGCACTTTGCCCAGGCTTGGTTGGACCGAAGTTGGTTGTGGCACCGCTCGGCGGCGTGCATCCGCTCGCGGGTGCAGCTCATGGGCGATGTGGCCAGTTTGTCGCAAGCACAAGCGACGGTGTTGTTCGCGCCGCACTTTGTCGGGTTGGATGTGGGTTGGACAGCGCTGACGCTGAATTTGCCTTTGCACTTCACCACCATCTTCACGCCGCAATCCAATGCTGCCGTGGACGCTTGGGTGGCCCAGGGCCGTCAGCGTTTCGGCGATGTGCGTTTGTTCAGCCGCGAGGATGGCGTCAAGCCGATCGTCAGCGCCTTGCGTCAAGATGCCTTGCTGTATTTGCTGCCTGACATGAACTTTGGCGCCAATGAATCGATCTTTGTCCCGTTTTATGGCGAGCTTGCAGCCACGGTGCCTTCGTTGTCACGTTTTGCCAAGTTGGGTCGCGCACGGGTGATGCCTGTGATCACCCGCATGACGGCCAGTGGTTATGAGGTGGTGGTGCATTCGGCATGGACCGACTTCCCCACCGACGACGTGGCGGCGGACACGGCCACCATGAACCTGCGTTTGCAAGGCTTCATTGCGAGCATGCCCGCTCAGTACTTCTGGGTGCACAAACGTTTCAAAACCCGCCCACCTGGCGCTGCCGAACTTTATTGATGCTTGTCGTGCATGCGCGCGCTGATGCGCGTGGTGCGCTCGGCCGCAGTGCGCGCTGCTTTGTCTTCGCCCAGAAAGTCTCCGATCAACTGCGTCACTCTTGCCGTTTGTTCATGGAGCAACCAATGGGTGGCGTTTTTGATGCGGTGCAGGCTGAGCTTGGGCACATAAGCGGCCAAGCCGTCGAGCAGGCCGGGCAGCAAGGCCGTGTCTTGCATGCCCCAAATCACGCAGGTGGGCAGGTTCACCGTCAACATGTTCTGTGGCAAATGCAAAGCCGAAGCTGCGGCATCGCCCAAGCGGGGTGGCCGCATGGGCGTGGCGCGGTAATAGTTCAACGCGCCGTCCAAGCCCTGCGCCCAGATGGCGCGGTACTGGTCTTTGACCGCCTCGGTCAACCACGCGTGCTTGCCATCAGCCGCGCCCATGCCGGTGAAAAACTCCCACAGGCGGCGGTAGTCGTCCTCGGCCAGCAGCGCTTGCGCATCGGGGCGAACCAAAAAATTCATGTAGGCACTGGCGGCTTGTTGCGCGGGGTTGTTTTGCAACTCACGCAGCAAGGTGCCGGGATGCGGTGCGTTGAGGATGACCAAGCGGCGCAACTGGGTGGGCTGTTGGTTGGCAAAGTTCCAAGCAATGGCGCCGCCCCAGTCGTGTGCCACCAAACCCGCCAAGGGTGCGTTCGGGCTTTCTAGGGTGGCCAGGGCCGAGATGTCTTGCACCAAGTGTTTGGCGCGGTAAGCGCCCACGTCGCTGGGGGCGCTGGAGTGTTCGTAGCCACGCAGATTGGGCGCCACACACCGGTAGCCGCCATGCGCGGGTTGCGCAAAATGGGTCAAGAGTGCGTCCCACACAAACGCCGCTTCAGGAAAGCCGTGTAAAAAAATCAGCACCGGACGACCAATGTCACCGCTGACCCGGCAACTCAAGGCCATGCCGTGAGGCAGGGTGTGGGTGAGGGTTTGAATCACGGGTGCATCCAGTCGTAGAGCAAGGTGGCGACTTCGTCCACGCCTTGTTTCTTGAGGGCGGAGAAGAGTTTGACTTGCCCGCCGCCGGCTTGCAGTTTGGCGATGGAGAGCGCTTTGGCACCCTCGGTGCGGTTGAGCTTGTCGGCCTTGGTCAGTAGCACCAAGAATTTCAGACCTTGTTCCACTCGCGGGCGAATCACATCGAGCAAGATGTCATCCAGATCGGTCAAGCCATGGCGCGGGTCGCACAGCAGCACCACGGCGCGCAGGTTCTCGCGCGTGAGCAAATAGTTGGCCATGACTTGTTGCCAGCGGATCTTGTCTTGCTTGGGGACCGCGGCGTAGCCATAACCCGGCAAGTCGGCCAGCACCGCGTCGGTTTGACCTTGGCGGCCCAAAGCAAACAGGTTGATGTGCTGGGTACGACCGGGTGTTTTGGACGCGTAGGCCAGTCGTTTTTGCTGCGTCAGCACATTGATGCAGGTGGATTTGCCCGCGTTGGAGCGTCCGACAAAGGCAATTTCTGGCAATTCGTAGGCGGGCAGGTGGTGCAGTTGGGCGGCGGTGGTCAAGAAACGGGCGGTGTGCAACCACCCCATGGCGTGCTTGGCCTGATCGGCTGGACTCAACGATGCAGGCGTAGGTGTGGCCGAGACGCTGAGCACGGGTTCCTCCGGTGCGTTGACAGGGGAGGGGGTGGCTTGGGTGTCTGGCTGATTCATACAGCATTGTAGAATCTGTGGAGTTTTTCAACGTCTTTGCGCGTCTTTAACCAAAGCATCTCTATGAAATTGTTTGCCTCTTTGCTGATCGCTGCCGCCTTGGTGGCTCCTGTTGTGTCTGCACACGCCAACGAACCCGCCAAAGCCGCCAAGCCAGACTTGGCCAAAGGCGAAGCCAGCTACACCGCTGTATGCGCGGCTTGCCACGGCGCAGACGGCAACTCCGGCACCCCCGTCAACCCCAAGTTGGCCCAACAGCACCCTGAGTACATCGTCAAGCAATTGCAAGAGTTCAAATCAGGCAAGCGTGCCAATGCCATCATGAGCGGCATGGTGGCAGCCCTCAGCGATGACGACATGAAGAACATCGCCGCTTGGGTGGGTTCTAAGAAAGCCAAAACCGGCTTTGCCAAAGACAAAGAGTTGGTCACCCTGGGCGAGCGCATTTACCGCGGTGGCATTGCCGACCGTCAAATCGCCGCTTGCGCCGGTTGCCACACCCCCAACGGTGCCGGCATTCCTTCGCAGTACCCCCGTCTGTCGGGTCAACACGCCGAATACACCGCTGCACAGCTGACGGCGTTCCGTGATGGCGTGCGCAAAAACAGCGTGCAAATGGCCCAAGTGGCCGCCAAGCTCAACGACCGCGAAATCAAAGCCGTGGCCGACTACATGGCCGGTCTGCGTTGATCTGACCCCTTGTGTGCAAAAAAGCTGGCC
>CANFJA010000105.1 GCA_947447235.1 Comamonadaceae bacterium | reverse complement strand
GCAATACCAAGAGCGCATCAAGGCCAATCCCAAGAACCTTGCGTACTTGATGAACATGGACCCGGCCCACTACATCCGGGTCATGAGCCATTGGCTCGACATCTTTTTGCAAGGACCCCGCAAGCCGGTATTGGGCATGACCGATGAGGCGCTGCGCTCCATCCAAGTGCCCACCTTGGTGGTGCCCGGCAACGACAACACGCATGCCTCGGTCAACGGCATTGCCGCTGCCGAGTTGATTCCAGGCAGCGCGCTGTACAACTTGCCCATCGAAGACCAAGACGTGCCGCTGCTGCCGTTCTCCGCTTGGTCTGACCAAGAGCCCGAACTGGCCCAAGCACTGGCCGACTTCATGCATGGCGTCGAAGCACGTGCCCACTGAATCTGTTGAACCTTTGAGGAGATCGATGTGAAGTCTTTCAAACAACTCTGTCTGACCGTCGCCTGCGGCCTGCTGCTGCACAGTGCTTGGGCACAAAACTACCCGAGCAAAACCGTGCGCATCATCGAACCCGCTGGGCCCGGCAGCGCGGTGGACGTGTTTGCCCGCAAGCTCACGCCTGGCTTGGCCGACAAGTTTGGCCAATCGGTGGTGGTGGAAAACCGTCCGGGCGGCAACAGCGCCATCGGCGCACGCGAAGCGGCACGTTCAGCCCCCGATGGCCACACGCTGTTTCACGCCAACATCAACAACTCGCTCAACGACATCTTGACCAACGATGCCTGCTGCCGCTTGAACGAAGCCTTGGTGCCCGTGACCTTGCTCACCAGCACACCGCTGGTGATGGTGGCCCACCCCAGCTTGGGCGTGAAGACGTGGAAAGAGTATTTGGCCCTGGCCAAAAGCCAGCCTCAGTTGCTGACCTTTGCCTCGGGTGGCACCGGCTCCATCACACAACTGTTAGGTGTAAAGATCAACATGATGGCCGGGCTCGGCGTGCGTGAGATCCCCTACAAAGCCATTGGCGCCGAGTTGCCCGACCTGATGGCCGGCCACGTGGGCACCGCCTACTTGGCCCCGGTGGTGGTGGCCCAGCACATCCGCTCAGGCAAGTTGGTGGCCTTGGGCGTGGCAGGTGCGCGCCGCATCCCCATCTTGCCCGAAGTGCCCACCCTGGCCGAAGCCGGTTTGCCTGACGCAGAAGCCTCTGGCTGGAACGGTTTGTTTGTGCCTGCGGGCACGCCCAAAGCCATCATCCAAAAGTTACAGGCTGAAGTCAGTGCCATCATGGAAGCGCCCGCGTTCAAAGCCGAAGCCCTCAGCTTGGGCTACGAGTTGGGCGGCTCCAGCTCCGAGGAATTCGCCAGTTACATCAAGTCCGAGGTCGCCAAATGGGGCCGCGTGATCAAAGACGCCAAGATCAAAGCCGAATAAACCACACCCTCCACGAAAGACACACCATGAAAACCCCCAGCATCCGCCGCGTGGTCACTGGCCACGACGACCAAGGCAAAGCGATCGTCAAGATTGACGAGATCTGCACCCACTTCAAAGAAGGCCGACCCAACGGCCAAATTTGCAACATCTGGACCACCGACACCGCGCCTGCCGACAACTCGTCGCAAGACGACAAGGGCCAGCGCCCGGGCAAGTTCACCATGATCGAAAACGGCACCGTGTTTCGCATCTTGGACTTTCATCCCGGTCTTGAGCAGCGTGTGCACCGCACCGACAGCATCGACTACATCGTGGTGATGTCGGGTGAGATCGACATGGAACTGGAAACCGGCGAAGAGGTCCACCTCAAGCAAGGCGATGTGATGGTGCAACGCGGCACTGTGCACAACTGGATCAACCGTGGCACCGAGCCCTGCGTGATGGCCGTGATTTTGATCCACGCCAACCCCGTGCAAGCCGGTGGCAAAACGCTCAACGCTTTCGGTTGAGGCCATCGCAGCCCATCCATGATCAACGCCACCCACCACCCCGAACTACGCAGCTGGGTCGACAGCGCCAACGCACACGGCTGCGACTTTCCAATTCAAAACCTGCCTTTTGGCGTTGCCCATTCACCTGCTCATACGCAGGCTCGTGTGGTGGTGGCCATCGGCGACCAAGCGCTGGATGTGCTGGCCTTGGCGCAACATGGCCTGCTGCAAGGCATGGCCCAAGAAGCAGCATTGGCTTGTTCGGGGCAACAACTCAATGGTTTGATGTCTTTGGGAGCCCCCCATCACTCGGCCTTGCGTGCCCAACTCTCTGCACTGTTGGCGGTCGGCGCGTCACATCAAGCCGTTGTTGCGACATGCTTGCTGCCCCAGCGAGACTTGCGCATGCGGGTGCCAGCACAGGTGGGCGACTTCAGTGACTTCTTCACCTCCATCCACCACGCGACCAACTCGGGGCGCTTGGCGCGTCCTGACAACCCGCTGCTGCCCAACTTCAAACATTTGCCGGTGGCCTACCACAGCCGCTCGTCCTCCATCGTGGTCGACGGCACGCCCTGCCCCAGACCCCAAGGACAAACCAAACCAGCGGGCGCTGCACAGCCCGTGTTTGGGCCAACGCGCTGCCTAGACTTTGAGTGCGAAGTGGGTTTGTTCATCGGCCAAGGCAATGCACTGGGCACACCCATTCCTTTGCAGCAGGCACAAGACCACATCTTTGGCCTGGCCCTGCTCAACGACTGGTCGGCGCGTGACATGCAAAGCTGGGAAAGCCAACCACTGGGCCCCTTCTTGGCCAAAAGTTTCATGACCACCGTGTCGCCCTGGGTGGTCACGCTGGAAGCCTTGGCGCCGTTTCGTGTGCCCGCCGCCGACCGCGGCGCCGACGCACCGGCGCTGCTGCCGTATTTGAATGACACCGCAGACCGTGCCCAAGGCGGCGTGCAACTGCATTTGCAGATCGGTCTGCAAACCCCGCACATGCGTGAGCAAGGCCTGGCCCACCACGTCATCAGCCGTCCGAAGTTTGAAGATCAGTACTGGACCTTGGGGCAAATGGTGGCGCACCAAACCAGCAATGGATGCAACCTGCAAGCGGGCGATTTGATCGGTTCGGGCACGGTCTCTGGCCCGCGTCCAGGCGAGCTGGGTTGCTTGAAAGAAATCACCCAAGACGGCCTGCATGCCATTGCGTTGCCGTCGGGCGAATCCAAAACCTACCTGGAAGCTGGCGACGAGGTGGTATTCACCGCACACTGTCAACGCGAAGGGTTTGTCCGCATTGGGTTTGGCCCATGCGCGGGTCGCGTGCTCGCTTAAAACTCTGTCATTTCAGCCCTCAAAGGAATCTCCCATGAAGACCTCTTTCAAAGCCCTGCTGAGTGGACTCCTCTTCGCAAGCTGCAGTCTGTTGCACGCGCAGTCCTACCCAGACAAACCGGTGCGCTTTGTCGTGCCCTTTGCACCGGGTGGGCCCACCGACATCATTGCCCGACTGCTGAGCCAGAAACTCTCCGAGGTTTGGAAACAACCGGTGTTGGTCGAGAACCGTCCGGGCGCAGGCGGAAACGTGGGTTCGGCCCAAGTGGTGAAAGCTTTGCCCGATGGCTACACGGTGTTGATCAACACCAGCTCGATGGCTGTCAACGCGACCTTGTATGCCAACCCCGGCTTTGACTTGGAGAAAGATTTGTTGGCGGTGACCAATGTGGCGTCGAGCCCCAACATCATCGTGGCCGGCAGCACGCTGGGCGCTAAAAATTTGAAAGAAGCCATCGACAAAGCCAAAACAGGACAACTCAATTTCGGCTCGGCGGGCACCGGCACCACGCCGCACCTGTCTGCCGAGTACCTGTTCAAAGTACTGGCCAAAGTCGATGTCACCCATGCCCCCTACAAAGGGGCTGGGCCTGCGCTCAATGGCGCGCTCACAGGCGAGGTGCAATTTGCCAGCGTGGCCATGCCCGCGGCCGTGCCCTTGCTCAAAGCCGGTCGCCTGCAAGGCTTGGCCGTGACCAGCATCAAGCGCAACAGCGCCCTGCCCGATGTGCCCACCGTGGCTGAATCGGGCTTTCCGGGCTTTGAAGACTACACCTGGGTGGGCGTGTTTTTGCCCGCAGGTTCGCCTGTGGCCATCGCGCAAAAAATCAATGCCGATGTCGAGGCCTTGCTACAACAAGCTGATTTCAAAACACGCCTTGCGGGCGTTGGCTTTGAACCGGTGGGTGGCACGATGGACAGCTTTGCCAAATACATCAAAGCAGAACACATCAAGTGGGCCAAGGTGGTTCGTGAAACGGGCGCCAAATCCGAGTGATCGACCCAAGCCCTAACGACTGACCGAAAGACACGCATGACCCGCACCATCCTTGACCTCTCGGTGACCCTGGAAGACAAGCCCACCTCGCCCCCGCACCACCGCCCGCAGATTGATTACGTCAACCACGACGACTCGTGGGATCTGTTTGGCAAGTTGCTGCCTGGGGTGACCCGCGAACACATGCCCGACGGCAAAGCTTGGGCGGTGGAACGCGTCTCGCTCTCCACCCATGCGGGCACGCACATGGATTCGCCTTGGCACTTTCACCCCACCACCGACCACGCGCTGACCGCCAACGGTCGACCCTCGCCTGGCATTGACGAAGTGCCGCTGGACTGGTGCATGCAAGCCGGTGTCAAGCTCGACTTTCGGCATTTGGAGGCGGGCTATGTGGTGACTCCGCAAGACATTGAGGCCGAGCTACGCCGCATTGGCCACACGCTGCAACCCTTGGACATCGTGTTGGCCAACACCCGTGCCGGAGCGCGCTACGGCCAAGACGACTATTGGGAGAGTGCCTGTGGTTTCGGCCGCGCAGCCACCTTGTGGTTGCTCGAGCGCGGGGTACGCATCGTGGGCACCGACTCGTACAGCTGGGACGCGGCCTTCAAATACGTGATCGAGCGCTTCAGACGAGACGGTGACCCCTCCATCATCTGGGAAGGCCACAAGGCGGGTCGCGACATCGGCTATTTCCAAATGGAAAAACTCACCAACCTCGACCAACTTCCTCCCACCGGCTTCACCGTGTGCTGCTTTCCGGTGAAGATCAAACACGCGTCGGCGGGTTGGTGCAGAACCGTGGCCATCTTGAATACTTGAACCACTCAGTCAGTCAGAGGCCACACCCCATGACACACGCTCACGCCACACGTCGCCAACTGTTGCAACGGGCATCCGCGAGTGCCCTGTCGGCTGCTGGGCTGCCGCTCGGCACCGCCTTCGCGCAGACCAGCTATCCGAGCAAACCCATCCAAGTGGTGGTGCCGTTCCCTGCAGGCGGGATTGTGGACAACGTGTTTCGTGCCATGTCCCCGAGCTTGCAAGCAGGCCTTGGGCAACCTTTGGTGGTCGACATCAAACCGGGGGCTGGCGGCTCCATCGGTGCGGGCTTTGTGGCCCGCGCCAAACCCGATGGCTACACCTTGTTGATGGTGTTTGACACCTTTGCCGTCAACCCCTTGCTGTACAAACTCAACTTTGACGCCGACAAAGACTTGACCCCGGTGGCACTGATTGGCACCTCCTCGATGGTGGTGGTGGTGCCTGCGGCGTCGCCGGTCAACAGCTTGGCCGAGTTGGTCAGTCTGGCCAAGAGCAAACCCGGGCAACTCAATTACGCCTCCACCGGCACCGGCAGCTCCAACCAACTGGCGGCCGAGTTGTTCAAGATGACGGCGGGGGTCGACATGAACCACATCCCCTACAAAGGCGGTGCCCCGGCCATCACCGATGTGATTGGCGCCCAAGTGGATGTGATGTTTGTCAGTGCCAGTTCGGTGTTGGCCCACATCAGGAGCGGCAAGATGAAGGCCTTGGCTGTGACCACCAAAACCCGCATCCCGCATCTGCCCGACACCCCCTGTGTGAGCGACACCTACCCCTCGTTTGAGGTGCGCTCTTGGCTGGGCTTGTTGGTGCCGGCCAAAACGCCCAACGCCATCGTGCAGCAACTCCACCACGAGGTGCGTGCGGCCCAGCAAACGCCTGAGTTGAAAAATTTCTTCCAGACCCAAGCCATCGATGTGTCCAACGGCAGCCCCCAACAGTTTGGCGACTTCATCAAGGGCGAGACCGAGCGTTGGGGCGAGGTGATTCGCCGCGCCAAGATCAAGGTGGACTGAGCGCATGCTGAGCCCCACGCAAGCTCTGCGGATTTGGCTGGTGGTCCTTTGCACGGGGCTTGCACCCAGCACCTTCGGACAAACACCCAGTGCCAGTTTCCCCAACCGCGCGGTGACGCTGGTGGTGCCGTTTTCCACCAGCACCTCGGCCGATGTGATGGCGCGTTTGCTGGGCACCCAACTCAGCGCGCGTTGGGGTGTGCCGGTGGTGACCGACAACCGCGTGGGCGCATCGGGCGCGATTG
>CANFJA010000104.1 GCA_947447235.1 Comamonadaceae bacterium | reverse complement strand
GCCTTGGCGGCGTTGAAGGGAGTGGGGTCTTTGGGGGCCGGCTCTGGCGTTTCGGCCGCGTTAGCTGACCAGGGGCAGCGGGCTCCTCAGAGCAAATTGGGGGCGAGCAAATTTGGGTCGGATCCCGATGTCGCGCAGCGAAACTCGGACGACGACCAGCAAGCATTTGGGGTCGGATCCCGATTGTCCGAAGGAAATCGGGCTCTGACCCCAATTGCGTACAAGCCAGAGAAGCCACAGCCAAGCCAGACCAAAGCCCAACCCGCCGACCAACGCTACACCAGCTGGACCTTTGGCGAGTTGCCCGAGCTGATGGAAATCGCGAGAGGTCAACAAACGCTGATTGGTTTTCCTGCCTTGGTGGACATGGGGGATGCTGTGTGTATCGAGGTGTTTGACGAGCCCGATGTGGCTGCCACCAAGCACCGCGCAGGTTTGCGCCGTTTGTTTGGTTTGCAAATCAAAGACGCGCTCAAGTACCTGGAGAAAAACCTGCCCGATCTGCAAAAAATGTCGGTCGCTTTCATGTCGGTCGGCAAGTCGCCCGATGGCTCGGGCGGTGGCACGAGCGAAGAACTCAAACAACAAATTTTGGATGTGGCCTTAGACCGCGCCTTTTTGCTCGACCCGCTGCCCACAAGCGAGGCGGACTTCAAGCGCCGCCTCGACGAAGGCCGTGGCCGACTGACGCTGATTGCCAACGAAGTGTCGCGTTTGGCAGGCACGGTGCTGACCGAGTTTGCAGCGGCGAGCCGCAAAGTCAAAGACACCAAAACTCAGCCCGATGCGGTGGCCGATGCGGCGCAGCAACTGCAACGCCTGGTGGGCAAACGCTTTGTGACCGACACGCCTTATAGCCAGTTGCAGCACTTTGCGCGCTACCTCAAAGCCGTGGTGCTGCGCCTGGACAAACTGCGTGCCGACCCCGCGCGCGACGCGGCCAAACTGGCCGAACTCAAACCGCTGGAGCAAAAGTATTGGCGCTTGGTGGCCGAGCGCAAAGGCGTGAGCGATGCACGCATGCAAGAGTTCCGCTGGCTAATCGAAGAGCTGCGTGTGAGCTTCTTCGCGCAAGAACTGCGCACGCCACAGCCGGTGAGTGTGAAGCGGCTGGACAAGGCTTGGCAGCAGTTGAGTTATTGAGTGACTTGAACTTGGCCTTGCCGTCGTGTAAGGGCCAATCGACACAGCAAGGTCCACGTGGACGCAATGCGGCCGCGCGTCAGTCGCTTCAGCCCATCAGTCCATCAGTCCATCAGTCCATCAGTCGGTGGCTGCATCCAGCGCCGCTCGGCTGGGCGCGCGTTGGCTGTGCAGCAGCCCCAAGCCCGCCACCACCAGCAGGGCAATGCCGCCCCAGGCCAGCAGATTGGGCGCTTCGTCCCACAACAGATACCCCAGCACCAAGGCCACCAACAGTCCGCTGTAGCGGAAGGGACCAATCACGCTCATATCGCCCGCGCGCATGCTGAGGGTGAGCAAGTGGTAGGCAATGGCCAGGCAAAAGGCGGCGCCACCGAGTTGCATCATTTGTTCAAGCGAGATCGCTTGCCAAGGCGCCGTCAAGGTCCATAAGCCTGAGAGCAGCGTGACCATGGCCGACGTCGACAAGGTGATGAGCAAGGAGGGCACGTGGGCCGGCACCAAGCGCGTCATGAAGTCGCGCCCCGCATGGAGCAGGGTACCTACCACGCACAACAAGGCATAGGCGTTCAAGCCACTGGCGTCAGGCTGCACCACCAGCAACACGCCGGAAAAGCCCAACACAATGAAGGCCCAACGCATGACGCCCACACGCTCACGCAAGAAGACCACCGCCAGCAGCGTGAGAAACAGTGGGGCCGCCAGGTTGATGGCGGTGGCATTGCCCAAGGGCAGGTGAAACAGCGCCGTCAGATAGGTGAAGGTGGCCGCGCTGTCGAGCAGGGCGCGAAAGGGCACCGAGCGCGTGCGCACGCTGCGCCACTGGGCCCAGTGGCCGGTCAGCGTGACCATGAGCAGCAGCAAGAGGGTGGTGAACGCACCGCGCACAAAGATGAGTTGCGGCGTGGGCAGGTGGCTGCTGACGAGTTTGACCAAGGCGTCGTTCGTGACAAAAAACAGCATGGCCGCCATCATGGTGACGATGCCGCGACGGTTGTGCGGGTTCATGCGGACGATGGGTCTCGCGCTGGGTGATGGCTCATCAGCATGTCACAAACGGGCCAAGCGCGACAGGGCCAGCTTCAAGGTTTCGTCTTGTTTGGCAAAGCAAAAGCGCACCACCCGTTGGTCAAAGCCATCGGCATAAAAGGCCGACAGCGGAATGGCTGCTACGCCGATCTCGCCGGTCAGCCATTGGCAAAAGTCGGCTTCGCTGAGGTTTTTCTCGGGCACGCCGAGTTGGTCAATGCGCACGCACTGAAAGTAGCTGCCTTCGCTGGGCAGCAACTCAAACTTGGTGCTGGCCAACCCAGCGCGAAACAGGTCGCGCTTGGCGGCATAAAACGCCGGCAGCTCCAGGTAGGGCTTGGGGTTGGCCATGTAGGCGGCCAAGCCATGCTGTACCGGGGTGTTGACGGTGAACACGTTGAACTGGTGCACTTTGCGGAACTCGGCGCTCAGGCTGGCGGGGGCGGCCACGTAGCCGACTTTCCAGCCGGTCACGTGGAAGGTTTTGCCAAAGCTCGACACGATGAAGGCGCGCTCGGCCAAGCCCGCAAAGCTCGATGCGCTCAGGTGTTGGCGCGGTGCGTACACTATGTGCTCGTACACCTCGTCGCTGATGAGCAAGATCTGGGTGGGCTTTAACAGGTCCTCCAGCTTGAGCATTTCTTCCCTTGTCCACACGGTGGCGCTGGGGTTGTGCGGGCTGTTGACGAGGATGGCGCGCGTTTTGGGGCTGATGGCGGCGGCGATCTTGTCAAAGTCGGGGCGGAAGGTGCCGGGTGTGAGTGGCACGCGCACGGCCACACCGCCTGCCAACTCGATGTTGGGGATGTAGCTGTCGTAGCAGGGTTCTAAAACGATGACTTCGTCTCCCGCGCGCACCACCGCCAAGATGGCGCTCAAGATGGCTTGGGTGGCGCCTGCGGTGACGGTGATCTCGCTCACCGGGTCGTAGCGGAAGTGGTAGAGCGATTCAATTTTTTGGGCAATCGCTTCGCGCAGCACGGGCACCCCGGTCATGGGGGGGTACTGGTTGAGGCCTTGGGTCATGGCGCTGGTAACGCAGCTCACCAGGTGCGGGTCACAGGCAAAGTCTGGAAAACCTTGGCCCAGGTTGACCGCATTTTTTTCTGCGGCCAGAGCCGACATGACGGTGAAGATGGTGGTGCCGACGTTGGGGAATTTGGTGTCAAGAACAGGTGTGGTCATAGGTCAGTGTCACAGGTCGTAGTCGTTGGCGTGGCCTTCGAGGGCTTTGAGAATCAGGTTGCGGTCCAGTCGGTCGCTGAGCAAGGTGGCGAAGTCGTAGACGAAGTTGCGCAAGTAGGCGCTGCGCTTGAAGGCAATGCGTGCGGTGTTTTTGCCAAACAGCTGGGCACCGGGGCGCACCACCAGGTCGTCGTCGGTGCTGTCGCGCACTGCCATTTCCGCCACGATGCCCACACCCATGCCCAGACGCACATAGGTTTTGATCACGTCCGAGTCAATGGCTTCGAGCGCAATGCGCGGCGTGAGGTGCTTGGCGGCAAAGGCTTTGTCAATGCGGGTGCGGCCCGTGAATGAGGGGTGGTAGGTGATGATGGGCTCGGCGGCCAAGTCTTCCAAGGTGATACGGCTTTTGGCAGCGAGGGGGTGCGTCTTGGGGATGACCAAGACATGTTCCCACTCGTAGCAGGGCAGGGTCACCAACTCGGGGTAGTCCGACAACGATTCGGTGGCAATGCCAATCTCGGCCACTTCATCCAGCACCATTTGCGCCACTTGCGCGGGCGCGCCTTGGTGCAAGCTGATGTTGACTTTGGGGTAGGCCGCGCGCAACTTGGCCACGGGCACCGGCAGCACATAACGCGCCTGGGTGTGGGTGGTGGCGATGGAGAGGGTGCCGCTGTCTTCTGCGCTGTATTGCTCGCCAATGCGCTTGAGGTTGCCCACTTCGCGCAAGATCACCTCGATGCTGCGCAGCACGTGTTGCCCCGGCTCGGTGATGCGCTTGAGGCGCTTGCCGTGGCGGGTGAAGATGTCAATGCCCAGTTCTTCTTCGAGTTCGATGATGGCTTTGGAGACGCCGGGCTGCGAGGTGTGCAGCGCCTTGGCCACCTCGGTCAGGTTGAGGTTGCGACGTGCAGCCTCTTGGACGAAGCGAAATTGGTGAAGATTCATGACGTGGGCGAAGAATTTGCCGCGTCATTATGCCTTGGGCATATAACTGACCCGTTCTTTATTCGTAACTTTGGACTGATTGCAGTGCAATCTCGGCCAACAAATCGAGCAGCGCATCTTGTTCGCCTACGGCGGGCTGGCAGTCGATCTGCAATTCGGGATGGGCTTGGCGCAGGGCTTGCATGAGCACAGGCAAGTCTTCGCGGGCGTGTTTGCCAACGCCCAGAAACAAGGGCAGCACACTCAGGCTGGTCGCGCCTTGGGCCACCACCTCGTTGGCGGCCTGGGCCAAGCTGGGTTCGGTGAGTTCCAGGTAAGCGCAGCGAACAGCAATGTTCGGAGCACGCTGGGCAATGCGCGCTGCCACGGCTTGGATGGGACGGTGCCACAAGGGGTCGCGTGAACCGTGGGCGAAAAGAAGGATGGCGTGCATGGTGAGGGTGTGTTTATTGGCGCAATACCAACCACCCAAAGGCGGCGAGCGAGGCGACGGAGTAAAGCATGCCGGGTGCTGCCGCAGCGAACCAGGGGGCCCAGCTGTTGAGGTTGCCGATGTAGCTGAAGACGTTGTTGAGCAAGAAAAAGCTGATGCCCGCCAACACACCGCCAAAGACATGGCTGGCGATGTTGCCGCTGCGAAAGTGCAAATAGGCAAAAGGCAGGGCCAGCACCACCATGACCAGGCAGCTCAAGGGGTAGAAGACTTTTTTCCAGAACTCGATTTCAAAGCGCTGCGTGGCTTGGCCATTGGCGCTGAGATGGCTGATGTATTGAAACAGGTCGATCGTGCCCATGCGGTCGGGTTTGAGCAAAGCCACAGTGAGCATTTCCGCGGTGATGCTGGTCGGCCAGTTGTATTGCTCGGTGCGCTTGCGCAGCATGGTGGCGCTGCCGCTGTTGCGGCTGAGGCGATCGCGCTCGACGTGTTGCAACGCCCAGACATCATCCTGATTGAGCAGGCCTAATTGGGCGTGGGTCAGGCCCAACCACTGTCCTTCGGCGTCAAATTCAAAAATACGGATGCCGCTGGGATTGCCTTCGGGGGTGAGCGTTTGCACATTGACGGCATAACTTCGATCGGTTTGCCGCTCACGCAGCCAAGCGCCGGTTTGCCCTACGCTGATTTGTCCCATGTAGCGACTTTTGAGCAATTGGCCATAGCGGTCGCACAAGGGGGACACATAGTCGCCAATCACAAAGGTGATGGCGACAAATGCCAAGCCCAAACCCATCAGGTTGCGCAAGGCCATGCTGGGCCCGAGGCCACTGGTACGCAGGATCGTGAATTCAGAGCTTTGGGCCAAACGCGCCATGACAAAGATGGTGCCGATCAAGACCGAGATCGGGAGCAGTTCGTACAAATGACTGGGCACCAGCAGGAGCACATACATGAAGGCATGTTTGAGTTGGTAGGCGCCATTGTTTTTTCCTACGCCTTGGATTTCATCGACAAAATCGAAGAAAAAAAACAGCGCCAGAAAACTCAGCGTGACAAAGGCAACAGCCCCCAACACTTCACCATAGATGAGACGACGCAGGGTTTTCATGGCCGGTCCTTTGGCTTGCGCGACAGGCCCAAGATCTCTCGCCAATGCCAGTTGTTGTGGCGTGCGCTGAGCCACAACAAGCTCATGCACAACATGCCGCCATGCAAGGTCATCAGGTAGTGGGTGAGTTGCACTTGGCCGGCGCTGATCCAGCTTTGTCCCAGATTGATGAAGTTGTAATAAATGATGAAGATGAACAAGGCCAGCGCCAAGTTGCCACCCCGTCCGACGCGTGGATTGGCGCTGGTCACCGCCAGGCCGGCCACCAACAAGTTGAAAGCAGCCAAGACGATGCCCAAGCGCCAAGCCAACTCACCTTGATGGGCCAAGCTGGGGTATTGGATCAACCGCAGTGTGTCCACGGCTTTGGGAGGCGCATTGGCCGCAACTTTGACGTCCTGGCCAATGCGGGTGCCATAGACTTGGAATTCGCTGACTTTGAAATCTGGCTCACCCAAGGTTTGCTCGACCAATTGACCCCGCTCCAGCATCAAAAAGCGTTCGTCATCGATCATGTCAATCCGAGCGGATTTGGCCGATGTCATGGTTTGTTT
>CANFJA010000103.1 GCA_947447235.1 Comamonadaceae bacterium | reverse complement strand
TCACGCTCATCAAGCCGCCCATGCCTTGGATGATTTGGTCAAACCCAGGGCGCCAGGCATAGGGCCCGTCTTGCCCAAAGCCCGAGATGCTGGCCAAGATGATGCGGGGGTTGACTTTGGCGAGCGACTCGTAGTCGAGGCCCAATTTGTTTTTGACGTCAGGACGCCAGTTCTCCACCACCACATCGGCCTCGGCCACCAAGCGCATGAGCACCTCCATGGCACCCGGCTTTTTGAGGTTGAGCGTCATCGAGCGCTTGTTGCGGTTGATGTTTTGAAAGTCGCCGCCCTTGCGGTTGGCCGCAAACATGGCCTCGTTGGGATCGACACCCGGAGGGGGTTCGACGCGGATCACATCGGCGCCAAAGTCGGTCAGGATGCGCACACAATTCGGGCCCGCGCGCACACGTGAGAGGTCGATCACTTTGAAGCGTGCAAGGGCGCTGGAGGCTTGAATTTTCGGCATGGTCAATGGGTCCAAAAAACAGGGGGCACTTGCTCGGCAAAGTCGAGCAAGCGGTGTTCGGCAAAGGGGCGCGCCAAGACTTGCACGCTCACAGCACGTCCACGTGTGTCACGCGCGATCGGCAAGTTGAGTGCGGGCAAGCCCAGGTAATTCACAAAGCCCATGTAGCGGTGCATGGCAAACAATGCCGCACGGTCAAACGCGGCATGGCCTATTTCCACCGTTGGCCAATCGGGCATGGGTTCTGCCAACGAAGGCAAGATCAAAAATTCGGCATCGTGAAAATAGCGCGTCACAAAGTCTTGCAACAGGCCCGCGCGCGATTGCATGGACGCTTGGTACCAGGCCTGCGGCAGCCCCAAGCCCATCAGGCCAATGGCTTGGACGCCGGGCTCTGCGGAGCCCTCCAGCAACGACGCATGGTGGGTGCTTGCGGTTTCCCACAGCAGCACACGCTGTGCATGGCGGTTGAGTGGGTCGAAGGCATCGGCCATGTCCACGCGCGTGATGTGCGCATCCAGTTGCGGGGCCCACGTGCGAATGGCCTGGGCCACCTCAGGCGACACGCCGTCTTCAGGCAACCACAGGTGACAGCGCGGTGTGCGCGTCGACACAGCACGCGCCAGATGCGGGCACAACGCCGCCCAGATTTCGCGTGCGTCTTGCGCATAACGGCTCAAAATGCCCACGCTGTCGAGCGAGGGCGCCAGTGGCGCACAGCCTTGGGTGCTGACCGCACCGTGGGTGGTTTTGAGTCCGATCAAGCCGCATGTCGCGGCGGGTATGCGCACCGAACCGGCGGTGTCGGTGCCCAGAGCGGCGTAGCTCATGCCTGCGGCCACAGCCGCCGCCGAACCGCTCGACGAACCGCCCACCGCAGCATCCGAATCGAGCGGATTGACGCAACGTGCAAAGTGCTTGTTTTGAGAGGTGGCGCCACACGCATGGGGCGCCATCACCAACGTGGCCCACTGGCTGGCACCCGCTTGCTGCAATGCGGCAACGGCAGCCGCAGCGGTCGCACCGGCTTGCGCATGACCGAGGCCGACACCACAGCCGGGCGTACGGTCATTGAGTTGAAAGATGTCTTTGTGTGCCAAAGCAATGCCCGCCAAAGGCCCCACACCGGGTGCGCTGATCGGCAAGGCATCGACCACGCAAGGAAACTTGGCATTCAAGCCTTGCCCACGTTGCACTTGGGCCATGAGCGCGTCTTGGGCTGACACCTGCCCAGCGCGAATCTGCGCTTGGAGTTGCGTCATGCGCGCTGGCAAGTCACGCATCGGCACACCGCTTGAGCATGTCTTCAAAGCTCACCTCAGACGCATGCACGCCCGTTGACACCTGCGGCGCATCAAGGCGCGCCAAGCCTTTGGCGGCGGCCTTGCGCACCGCGTCAGACGGCGCATACCCTTGGCTGGCAAAGGCATGCTGCGCCAATTGAATGAAGTCTGGCGATGGCTCGGATGCTTGGGACATCGGGTGTCGTGGAGGTGTGAGTCGATGAAGTTGTGTATATTTATAACCGAGTTTTTGTATTTTTAGAACACAATCAAAATATTCACATCGCCTGCGGGACACCATGAAAGTCAGCGACCAAATCAGACTGCGCATCGAATCGGCCATTGCTTCGGGCGAGTTGTTGCCGGGCGACGCCATCGACGATGTGGCCCTGGCAGACCACTACAAGGTGTCGCGCACCCCGGTGCGCGAAGCCCTGCTGCAGTTGCAAGCGCAAGGCATTTTGAGCAGCACACCACGCGGGGGCTCGATGGTGGCCAAAATGAACTTGCAGCAGTTGCTCTCCTTGTGGGAGTTGCTGGCCGAACTCGAAGGCATTGCGGTTCGCCTGGCCTGTGAACGCATGAGCAACGAGGACACCCAGGCCTTGGTCAAGTTGCACCGCAGCAGCAAAAAACTGGCCGACAAAGAAGACATGGACGGCTGGCAAGAGGCCAACCTGAAGTTTCATGAAATCATTTACGAGGGTGCGCGCAACCCGTTCTTGCGCCAAGAGGTGTTGCGCATTCGTTCACGCACCGGGGTGTACCGACGCCATGCGTTTGGCGCCTTGGGTCGCATCAAGTCGTCGTACGACCAGCATGAAAAAATCATCAGCGCCCTTGAAAAACGTGATGCCGAGGCCGCCTCGTTGTGCATGGCCGACCACATGCGGCCAGGGCGGGACTCCAAAACGCTCAACGACTTCATCATGAGTTTGCCGCGCGAGTTGCTGGCGGGCTGAGCCGACGCTGCGCACACGCGACAGGCCCATGGGCGAGACGAGGTCAGATCCCTCGCCTCTGTCGAGTCAGCCGCAAAGGGCTCAGTATTTTTCAGCCAGCACGCCAAAGCCTGGCAGCGGATCGTGGATACCGAGTCGGCGCAACGCCAACCAATACGTGGCCACGTTCACCCCGATCAAGGGCTTGCCAAACGCGGCTTCGATGTCTGGCGTGAGCGCGCTCACGGGCAGGTTGGTGCCCACATGCACAAAGGCGTCCACCCCAGCCACGTTCAAGGTCTTGAAGCCTTCCATGATGTGCTCGGGCGTGAACTGCGCCACCGAAATCGGCCCCTTGGCTTTGAGGCCGTGGTTGGCCACCACATCGTACCCACACGAGACAAAAAACTCTTGAATCAAGGCATCAGCAGGCGGCCAGTAGGGCGTGAGCACGGCAATGCGTTTCGGGTCGCCAATGGCCTTGAGGCCTTCCAACACGGCCACCGAGGGCGTGATGAAGGGAATACCGGCCAGCGCTTCAAGGCGGTCTTGCTCCGCCTGCGCACGCGCACGGTCACCCCGAAAGGAATGGATCGAGTGCCCATGGGCCACGGCATGCGGCTCGCACGGCATGACCAAACCCAAGGCCTCTTCCAAGTTGCCCTTCTCCGTGTCAAGCGCTTGGCGGTAGGCCTGCATGTCGTCATACGGGCGCACAGGCAACAGCATGCGACTGACATGGTTGGTCACGCCTTTGGGGCGCATGGCTTCCATCTCGGGTTGCACGATGGTGTTGGTGGCGGGAACGATGACAGCAATCTTGGCGCGTGTGGCCAGGGCGTCAAAGCTGGGGGTCGCTTGGCTCATAGGGACTTACTCCATTTTCAAATTGGCGGCTTTGGCGGCTTCCGACCAAATGGCGATGTCGGCCCGCAAGGTGTCGGCGAATTCTTTGGGGGTGCTGCCAATGGCATCGACCCCCATTTGCTGAAATTTGGTGTGGGTGCCCTCGGAGGCCAAGGCTTCTTTGACCGCCTCGGCCAAGCGCGCCACCACCGCTGGGGGTGTGCCCGCTGGGGCCATCAAACCATTCCAGGTGACGGTTTTGAAGCCAGGAAATCCCGACTCGGCAATGGTGGCGACTTGCGGCAATTGCACCGCACGCTTGTCGCTGGACACACCAATGATGCGGATGTTGCCGCCACTCACGTGCGGATACAGCTCAGAAAAATTGCCAAAGTACATCTGCACATTGCCGCCCAACAAGTCGGTCACCGCAGGGGCACCGCCTTTGTAGCTGATGTGGGTCATGTTGAGGTCAGCACGCTTGACAAACAAGGCGGCTGACAAATGCGACACGCTGCCCGAACCGCCCGAGGCGTAGTTGAATTTGCCCGGGTTCTTGCGCATGAAGGCAACAAACTCAGGCAGCGTGGTGGCAGGCACTGATTTGTGCACGCCCATCACAAACGGGTTGCTGCCCACGTTGCTGATGGGCACAAAGTCTTTCAAGGGGTCGAAGTTGGCTTTGCTGATCACGGGCAGCACCGCCATCACCGGCATGGCGGCCATCATCAAGGTGTAGCCATCGGCGGGCGCCTTGGCCACAAACTCGGCGGCAATGGCGCCACCTGCGCCCACCTTGTTGTCCACCACCACCGCTTGCCCCAGGCTTTGGGTGAAGCGCTCGGCCATCACGCGGGCGATGGAGTCGGTGTTGCCACCGGGTGCAAACGGCACCACGATGCGGATCGGTTTTTGGGGCCAGGCAGGTTGTGCCTGCACACCCGCCCCCATGGCGCACAGCAGGAGGGCCAGAACTGTCGTGAAGAATTCAAAACGTGGCATCGATCGT
The DNA here is from genome assembly GCA_947447235.1 of Comamonadaceae bacterium. GTDB lineage: Bacteria > Pseudomonadota > Gammaproteobacteria > Burkholderiales > Burkholderiaceae_C > Limnohabitans. The sequence continues at coordinate 1,868 of CANFJA010000103.1, read as the reverse complement.
CCTTGCGTCAGAAGTTAAAGAATGGCGTTGGCGCGGGCGATGCTGTTGACCATGGACGAGTTCAACAAAAACGCACGGGCCTTGACGGGGTCAGCACAGGCCTCCTCCAACTCGCGAATGCGCAGCGCCCTTTGCTCAGGGTCTTTTTCTTCTAAATTCTTTTTGTTTTTCACCGACAGCTGTTGCACATATTCCATGTTCACGGTGTGACGTTGGCGGTGGTAGCGGTCGAGCAGGCTGTCGTCGGCTTCGCCTTGCACCACCTGGGCCAACATGGCGCCTAAGCTCATGGCGTCGTGGATGCCGCTGTTCAAGCCGAAGCCGCCCAAGGGGTTGTTGACGTGGGCCGCATCGCCCGCCAACAGCACGCGGTGCTTGCGCAAACTCACCGCCACGCGTTGGTGCACGCTGTAAATGCTTTGGTGCACCAAGGGGTACATCACCTCAGGCGCTGCACCGGTGAGTCGCCGAATGGCATGCTGGGCATAGGGGCCGGCCATCACCACGTCGTCGGGCACGTCTTGGGCCACCGGCAAGGTCATGCGCCACAAGCCGGGTGGGCCCACATCGGGCATCTTGAACACCGCCACCCACTGCTCGGGGTCGCTGATGTAGGCGTTCTCGGTGTACCCCAAGGTGGCAAAGTCAAAGGTGGTGCTGATCACGCTGTAGCGTTCGGGCCAGGTGTAGCCGGCAAACTCAATCTCGGCCGACTTGCGCACTTGGCTGCGGCCCCCATCGGCGGCCACCAACCAGGGTGTGCGCCAATTGGCCACCCCGTCAGGCGTGGCCACGCGCACCGTCACGTCGTCGGGGTTTTGGCTCAGCGACTCGAAGCGGTGGTTGAACAACACCTGCACCTGTGGGAAGGCTGTGAGCTTGTCCATCAAGATGGCGGTCAAGCGGTGCTGCTCGAGGTGCAAGCGAAAGGGGTAGGGGGTGTCGTTTTTGAGCAGGCCCAAGTCCCACTCGGCCACCAAGCCGTGGGTCAGATCACACGACTGCCAACGCGGCACTTGGATGCCCAAAGCCAACATGTCGTCAGCCACGCCCACTTGGTTGAGCATTTCCAAGGTGGGGGGATGGAAAGTACCCGCGCGCAGGTCTTTGGTGAGACCAGGCTCTGCCTCTAGCACCACACACGAGACACCACGCTGCGCCAGCACCAAGGCGATCAACAAGCCCACCGGGCCCGCGCCTGCAATCATCACGTGCGCATTTGGCTGTTCCAACATGCCTACCCTTTTTAAAAAATCGTCAGGTGAACGCGGCGCATGCTAATGGAAATTACAAGCCCCTCAAATGCAAGCCGTCACACAAGCGATTGCAAGCGACCGCTGTGGCGCCGAAGATCAGCCGCGTGCCGCGTTCAAGACGTCGCGCGTTTGCAAGGCCACACGACGCGCCGCTTGCGTGTAATCGGCAGCTGACGAGGCGTACAAGATGGCACGCGAGGAGTTGACGATGATGCGACCCGGCGCGTCACCTTGTGGCCCCGACATGGCCGCTTTCACTGTGGCTGCGGCGTCGCCGCCTTGCGCCCCGACACCGGGGATGAGCAAGGGCAGGGTCGGTGCCAAGGCCCGCACGCGTTCTATTTCTTTGGGATAAGTCGCACCCACCACCAAGCCGAGTTGTCCATTCAGGTTCCAGGGGCCTTGGGCCAAACGCGCCACATGTTCGTAAAGCAAGGGCTGGCCTTCGACCGAGGCCAAGCGTTGGTTTTGCAAATCGTCGCCGCCCGGGTTGGAGGTGCGGCACAGCAAAAAAGCGCCCTTCTCGTGGTGCTTCAAATAAGGTTGCACCGAGTCAAAGCCCATGAAGGGCGACAGGGTGACGGCATCGGCACCGTAGCGCTCAAACGCTTC
>CANFJA010000102.1 GCA_947447235.1 Comamonadaceae bacterium | reverse complement strand
TTTGGCATGACCGAAGAAAGCTTCAAACCCTACTTCGAGACGATTGCTCTCAAGAACAACCGGGGGATTTTTTAAGCCTCAAAACTCGGCATGAAACCTCGCCGCGTACACGTTGATCGGTCCACGGTCGGCGTTGTACGCTGGGTTTTGAACACGCTGGTAGTCGGCTGTCAGCCATGTGCCACGGGTCAAACCAAAGCTGTAGAAGACTTCCACAATGGCTTCAGGTTTGTAGTGCGTCAACGGCTGACCATCGCCAATGAAGTACGAGGTACCGCCAGCGGCTAAGAATTGACGTCGGTCAGTGGACAAGGTGTTGCGCAAAAAGGCCACGCCCACGGCGTCTTCTACCCGCCCCCACAAGCCCCCTTTGAATACCAAGCCGGTCGACAAGGAACCGTCGACTTCGGTGAACGCATGGGTCTCGGTGCGTCCATCCGCCTTCATGACACGCAAAAAATAACCCACACCAGGTTTGACAGTTTGTTCGACGTTGAAGCCCAAGCCGTATTTGGTTTTTTCGTCTTTGCGGGTTGCGACCAATGCGACCGGATCGTTGTAAGTGCCGGGGTGTTGCAACTGCCATTGGGTGGCGTCGTTGAAGCTGGCCAGCACGCCACGGTTGCGCCAGGCCAGCACGCGCCATTTGCCAGGTTGGCCGCCCAGTGTGTGCGCGCGCTCTAACTCCACTTGGTCGCCGTAATGACGCGCCAAGGCAAAGTCGGTGGGCAGACCGTTGGGGGTGGTGGGGCCACTCATTCGACCCAAGCGCAGCACCCAGTCGTCTTGGTACCACTCACCGGCCAAGCCCCAGCCAAAGCCACGGGCATCGGCCGCATAGTCATATGCAGCATAGGTCCAGTTGCCCCAGTTCATAAACTGGGTGCGTGGGTCTTTGGCATAGGCATTGTCGTCAAACACATCGAGTGTGGAGAAGTTGCCAGCAGTGAGCACAAAGCGGTTTTTGTCGACCGAACCCGCCAACTGATTGAAATCGGCTTCAACGACTTCTTTGTCGCCACCGCGGTTCCAGGTCTGGCGCACAAACAAGCGCTGTCGGTAGAGCTTGGGGTTGCTGCCACCCGCGCGCGTGATCTCACCGTTGGTGAAGCCGCCCAAGCCCACCAAGTTACCAGAGAACGGCACGCCTTGGGTGATCTCGGGATTGAAATACAGCTCACCGTCTTGCCACGGGCGAAAACCCCAGTGCGCCGTGGCACTGAAGGTGTACATCTTTTCGGAGATGGGCTGAATGCTGTTGGCACCGCTGTGGCTGGCATTGAAAGCACCATGGTGCTGCCAGTTGTAGGTGATTTGGTAACGTGCGGTTTGGTCTTCGGAATCTGGCGTTTCAGCCCAACTGGTGCTGGCAGTCATGGCGCAAGCAACACACGCAGCGAAGTGGGCAGGGGAAAAACGCATCAGCAGATTGTAGGTAGCCGTTTTCAATGGGTTGCGATGGCGAGATGCCAAGGCGCGACGCGGGTGATGGGTTGGGTTGGTGTGGTCAAAGGAGTTCACGGGGCAAGCGATCGGAGCTGATTGCACTGTAATCGGCAGACGTGACAGTTTTGAGACACGAATATGTCATGAAAATGACCTAGGATGACAAGCCATGAACCACGGCACCCTCCTTGCAGCCATTGATTTAGGCTCGAACAGTTTCAGACTAGAAATTGGTCGTTACGACCACGGACAAATTGAACGCATTGAATACCTGAAGGAAACCGTCCGGCAAGGCAACGGCCTCGACGAAGAGCGCAATTTATCGCAAGAGGCCATGCAACGCGGTTGGGATTGTTTGGCTCGATTTGCCGAGCGTTTGTCAGGTTTCAAGAAAAACCAAGTGCGTGCAGTGGCCACCCAAACCCTGCGTGAAGCAAAGAACCGCGATGTGTTTCTCAAACGCGGTTGTGAGATTTTGGGTTTTCCGATTGAAGTGATCGCAGGCACCGAAGAAGCCCGGCTGATTTACCAGGGCGTGTCGCACTTGTTGCCACACAGCCAAGAAAAGCGTTTGGTGGTGGACATTGGTGGACGTTCAACAGAATTGATTTTGGGCACGGGCACGCAAGCCACAGAAACCGCCTCGTTTCGCGTGGGCAGCGTGGCATGGTCGATGAAGTATTTCCCCACCGGCGAGTTCACAGAGCAGACGTTTTATCGCGCAGAAATTGCTGCGCAAGCAGTGCTGGAAGAAGCCCTGAGCCAATACCCACGAGATGCTTGGACAGCCGCCTATGGCGCCTCAGGCACCGTGGGTGCAGTGGCTGATATTTTGCAAACAGCGGGTTGGCCTGAAGGTGAGATCAGCCAGGACGGTTTGAATTGGTTGACGAAATGTTTGTTGCGTGCAGGCCATGCAGACCGCGTGCGGCTTGAAGGCATGAAAGAAGACCGACGCGCTGTGATTGGCGGTGGGGTGAGCGTGCTGCGTGCTTTGATGGAGCTGCTCAAAATCGAGCGGCTGCTGGTGGCGCAAGGTGCGCTGCGTCATGGCGTGTTGTTTGATATGGTGGAGCGCGAAGACGAGACCTCCGATGCACGCGATGTGTCGGTTCAGCGTTTGGCCCAAAAGTTTGCGGTGGACGCTGCGCAAAGTCAAAGGGTCCAGCAGGTGGCTGGACATTTATTTCATCAGCTAGAACCCGCCATTGGCCCTGAGCTCATGCGCGCCATGAGGAAACTGGGATGGGCTGCAGCGCTTCATGAAGTGGGCATTGCCGTCTCCCACAGCGACTACCACAAGCATGGCGCTTACATTTTGGACAATGCCGACATGCTGGGGTTCAGCATGCCTGAGCTGCACCGATTGGGCTTGTTGGTGCTGGGGCAACGCGGCAAACTGAAAAAACTCGACAGCTCACTAGACTCCACCAGCTTCACCAAAATGCTGGTGTCTTTGCGTTTGGCCATCATCTTGTGCCATGCACGTAAAAATCCAGAGATGCAAGGCTGGCACTTGAGCTGTTACGACACCAAACGCACTTTTACGCTGAGCGCCAGCAGCAATTGGGCCGTTCAGCACCCGCAATCTGTCCACCTGCTGCGACAAGAGTCTGTAGCTTGGCAAAAGACACTTTGGTCCTTTGATTTTGTGACAATCTGACGACGATTTGATGACCCATCACAGCATGTAAACGATTTATACTGTTTACATCTTTCACCCTTTTTTCAAGGAGTCATCATGGTCACTCGCAAAGCACCCGCACACAAAACAGCTGCAAAAAAAGCTGTCTCGACACCTGTCAAAAAAGTTGCACTTAAAAAAGCTGCGCCGCGTAAAACCAGCGCGCCTGTGCCGGTCAAAAAAGCTGTCGCAGCCAAAAAATCTTCTCCAGCGCCACAAGCCGTCAAGCCAGCAAAACCGCTCAAACCCGCCAAACCTGCCAAGCTGAAAAAGCCAAAGATGGTGCGCGACAGCTTCACCATGCCCAAAGATGAATATGTGGTGATCGACAGCCTCAAACTGCGCGGCGGCAAGCTGGGTCAAGGTGTCAAAAAGAGCGAATTGCTGCGCGCTGGCATCAAGGCACTGGCGGCCATGAGCGACATTCAGTTCAAGGCTGCACTGAGCAATGTGCCCACCATCAAGACCGGTCGTCCCACGAGTGCGAAATAAGGTCAGGGCTGGCCACGGTCAACAACACCGTTTGTAGTTGCGCCTCGCGCATGCGACTGCGCATCCACCACACGGAGCCCTTGCGAATGGAAGAAGCCGTCTCTTGGATGCCCAGCAAGCGCGACACGATGTGCCCAAGGTAAGGCTGGTGCCCCACCAGCAGGACCGGCCCTTTGCCTTGGGGTCCTGTCTCAGGGTGCCATTTCAGCAAACTTAGCACATCGTCCACGGAGCTGTCAGGGACCAGTTCGTCGCGCAGCTTGTATTTGCGCCCCAAGGCTTGCGCTGTTTGTTCGGTGCGTCTTGCGGGGCTGACCAGCACGCGCGCGCCTTCTGGCAAATGACGGTCCAACCAAGTGGCCATGCGGGCTGCTTGGCGCTCGCCTTTGGGTGTGAGTTGGCGCGACAGATCGTCGCAACCTTCGGCCGCAATCTCGGCTTCAGCATGGCGCCACAAAATCAAGTCCATGGGGTCACGCTAGGGGTTGGCGAAGTACAAGGCCATCAAAGCAGCTTGTGCACCGCGCCGTGGCTTAGGCTTTGCCGTGCCACGTGGTTTAGGGGGCTCTACGCGGGCGTAGCGACCGTCGGGGTTGAGAACCCAAGCGTCGAGGTTGTCTTGTAAATACGCCACCAAGCATTCGTCCACAATGCGCTGGCGCAACACGGGGTCGTCGATGGGCCACGCCAGTTCCACGCGGCGTAGCATGTTGCGGTTCATCCAGTCGGCGCTGGACAAATACAAAGCCTCTGTATCGCCACTGCGAAAGTAAAACACCCGGGAGTGCTCCAGCATACGTCCGATGATGGAACGCACCCGTATGTTCTCACTCAAGCCCGGGCGCAGAGCCGGCAGCATGCATGCGCCACGCACGATCAAATCGATTTGAACGCCCGCTTGTCCCGCACGCAACAAAGCTTCCATGAGCTTTTCGTCGGTGAGCGTGTTCATCTTGAGCACGATGCGGCTGGGCACACCCAATGCAGCAGATTGGGCGGTTTTATCCACTGCCTCGATCAAGTTGCGCTGCAAATTAAAGGGCGCTAACCACAGCTTGCTCAAGCGCGGAATTTTGCTTTGGTTGGCCAGCAAATTGAACACGTTTTCAACGTCATGGGTCAGCTTAGGCTCGGCTGTCAAATGGCTGAGGTCGGTGTAGAGCTTGGCCGTGCGGGGGTTGTAGTTGCCGGTGGACAAATGCGCGTAGCGGCGAATGCTGCGTCCTTCCCGGCGTGACACCAACAACATCTTGGCATGGGTTTTCAAACCGACCACACCATAAACAACTTGCGCCCCAATGTGTTCGAGTTTTTCCGCCCAGTTGATGTTGGCTTCTTCATCAAAGCGCGCTTTGAGTTCCACCACCACGGTGACTTCTTTGCCGCGTTGAACGCCTTCGCGCAACAGCTCCATCAACGCCGAGTCAGCGCCGGTGCGGTAGATGGTTTGTTTGATTGCCAGCACATCGGGATCACGCACGGCCTCGCGCAAAAACGCCAGCACACCATCAAAGCTTTCGTAGGGCTGATGGATCAAGACGTCGCCCACTTGCAGTTGCTCAAAGATCGAGCCGCCCGCGGACAATTGGTGCGGGTAACTGGCGTGGTAAGGCGGAAACAACAGCGCAGGGTTGTCTACCAAGTCAATCAACTGGTTCAAACGCACCAAGTTGACTGGCCCATGCACACGGTACAAAGCGGAATGGGGCAGCTCAAACTGGTGGAGCAAAAACTCTGCCAAATAGTCAGAGCACCCTGCCGACACTTCAAGGCGCACGGCTTGGCCATAGTGGCGATGCACCAGACCTTGGCGCAAGGCTGTGCGCAAGTTTTTGACGTCTTCTTCATCGACCGACAAATCAGAATGACGCGTCACGCGAAACTGGGCAAACTGCCCCACCTCACGCCCTGGGAATAAATCTTTCAAGTGCGCGCGGATGACGCTTGAAATCGACACAAACAACATGCGTTTGCCGGAGAGTTTTTCGGGCAAACGAATCAAGCGCGGCAAACTGCGTGGGACTTTGACAATGGCAATTTCGTTGTCGCGACCAAAGGCGTCTTTGCCCGACAAACGCACGATGAAATTGAGTGACTTGTTGGCCACTTGTGGGAAGGGGTGGGCAGGATCTAAACCCACCGGCAACAGCAAGGGGCGCACCTCGCGCTCAAAAAAGGATTTGACCCAGCGATGCTGGGCCATGTTGCGCTCACCAAAGGACAAAATGCGCACACCGACTTTGGCAAATGCTGGCAGCAACACATCGTTGTAGAGCGCGTATTGCTCGTCCACCAATTCATGCACGACGGTACTCAACGAATGCTGTGCTTGAGCGCCAGCGGCATCGGGTGCCGCCTTGGGGTGCGCCATGCTGTGGTGCAGCGCAGCACGCACCTCAAAAAACTCATCCAGGTTGGACGACACAATGCACAAGTAACGCAGCCGCTCCAGCAAGGGCACTTCGGGGCGTTTGGCCCAATCCAACACCCGCGCATTGAAGGCCAACAGGCTCAGATCACGATCTATCCACTGTGGCGCATGGGATGGATTGGCAATGGTTGGGGGCGACGCTGTATCAGTCATAAGGCTTGTATTGTCATTGGATGCGAGTGTTTCAGTCTGGTGTGACAGAAATATGACAATCAAGTGACTGCAGAGCCGTTTACCCAGGCCTCAGTCAGTCAGCGGGTGTATGCAGCGCTGTTCAATCTTGGTGACCTACAACAACGGCCAACAACTTTTGAAACAACTCATCCACGCCATGAAGCAAGACGGAATGTTGACCATCCATCAGCACAAATTCTT
>CANFJA010000101.1 GCA_947447235.1 Comamonadaceae bacterium | reverse complement strand
TCTGGCAAAAGATGAACGCCAAGCGTTTTGACAACATCATGCTCAAGACCAAGACGGTGTCTGCACGCGCTTTGCCCGAAGGCATTGAAGTCACGTTTGCCCCAGCAGAAGAGGGTGGCACGGCCCCCGCACCGCAGGTGTACGACCTGGTGTTGCAAGCCGTGGGGCGCACGCCCAATGGCAAGAAGATTGCGGCGGAAAAAGCCGGCGTGGCCGTGACCGACCGTGGCTTCATCAACGTCGACATTCAGATGCGCACCAACGTGCCGCACATCTTCGCCATTGGTGACATCGTGGGCCAGCCCATGTTGGCGCACAAGGCCGTGCACGAAGCGCATGTGGCTGCTGAAGTGATCGCCGGTGAACTGCAAGGTAACAAAGAGCTGGCAGCCGCTGCGTTCAACGCACGCGTCATCCCCAGCGTGGCCTACACCGACCCCGAAGTGGCTTGGGTCGGCTTGACCGAAGACCAAGCCAAAGCGCAAGGCATCAAGGTGAAAAAGGGCTTGTTCCCTTGGAGTGCCTCTGGCCGCGCCATTGCCAACGGTCGCGACGAAGGCGTGACCAAACTGCTGTTTGACGATTCTCCTGAGGCAGGTTCAGAAGGCGGCCATGCTGGCCGGGGCCACGGCAAGATCTTGGGCGGCGGCATGGTGGGCACTCACGCGGGCGACATGATTGGTGAGATCGCTCTGGCGATTGAGATGGGCGCAGACGCTGTGGACATCGGCAAAACCATCCACCCACACCCCACGCTGGGCGAAAGCATCGGCATGGCGGCAGAAGTGGCGCATGGCAGCTGCACGGATTTACCACCTGGCAAGAAGTAAACGCTTTTTGCGCCAAAACAAAAGCCGCTCACCTGAAAGGGTTGGCGGTTTTTTTGCTGATATGGAGGTCGATGTTGTTGACATGTCATGCGACAGCTCATCAACGGGCCGGTACAGGGTAAGCCCCATGTTTTTGTGGATTCGAACCAAGTCAAGCCTCGCTAGACTCGCGTTTTCATTGAATTCAACATGAACAAGGAGACCTCATGGTCCAGCTTACCGTCAACAACAAGAAGGTGTCTGCGAATGCCACGCCCGACACGCCCTTGCTGTGGGTGATTCGAGAAGAACTCCAACTCACCGGCACCAAGTTTGGTTGCGGCATCGCGCAGTGCGGGGCTTGCACTGTGCACATCGATGGTGAACCTGTCCGCTCATGCTCGATCCCACTGAGCAGTGTGGCTGGCCGCAAAGTGACGACCATTGAAGGTTTGGTGAATACGCGCACCGGCAAGGCACTGGAAGCCGCTTGGAACAAAGAGCAAGCCCCGCAGTGCGGGTATTGCCAGTCTGGCCAGATGATGTCCGCCGCCAAATTGTTGAACACCAGCAAAGCGGCGCTCTCACGCACCGACATCTTGCAAGCGATCAGCGGCAATTTGTGCCGCTGTGGCACTTACAACCAAATCGCCAGTGCTGTCTCTACGGCACAGAAAACCTTGGCTGGGAGCAAAGCATGAAGATCGTCGCAGAACTCTCACGTCGCTCCTTCTTGGCAGGCTCCGGAACCCTGGCCCTGAGTGTTTCTTTTGGGCTGACCGCATCGCAACTTGCCCAAGCGCAGACGGCCAACTTCAACCCCAACGGCTGGGTGAATATTTCCGCAGACGGAACCGTTACCTTGATGTCGCCCGCCGCCGAAATGGGCCAAGGCACCATGACGGCCATGCCCATGTTGTTGGCTGAAGAGCTTGACCTGGATTGGAAAAACGTCAAAGTTGTTCAAGCGCCGGGTAACCCCAAATTGTTTGGCAACCCGCGCTTTGGTGGCGGCATGGTCACCGGTGCATCGCGCACGGTGCAAGGCTACTACGACCCGATTCGCATGGCAGGCGCCCAAGTGCGCTTGGTCTTGCTTGACCTTGCAGCCAAAGCCATGAACGTTCCCGTCGCTGAATTGAGGACCGAAAAAGGCCATGTGATTCACACCAGTGGACGCAAGATGGGTTACGGCGAACTGGCCAAAGTGGCGCAAGTGCCCAGCGAACTGCCCAAAGTGGAAAAGTCGATGCTCAAGCCCATGCGCGACTTCAAAATCATCGGCACAGACATTGCGCGCGTTGACGTGGCGTCCAAGTCCAATGGCTCGGCCAAATACGGCATCGACCAACGCATGCCCGGCATGCTGTGGGCTTCGGTGTTGCGTGCACCGGTGCATGGCGAAACCTTGGTCAATGTGGACGACAACGCCGCAGCGGCGGTTCCTGGCGTCAAACGCGTGGTGCGCTTGCCGTATGGCGTGGCGGTGGTGGCCGACTCATTCCACACCGCACGCAGAGCGCGCGACTTGCTCAAGCCTGTGTGGAGCACCACGTCAAAGGCACGCAGCCATCAAAGCGACAAAGTGCTGGCCGAGTACGTGGCTCGCTCAGAAAACTTGGTCGACAAGGGCATCGACTTTCTGAGCCACGGCAATGCATCCCTCAGCATTGCGGGCGCGAGCAAAACCTTCAGCGCTACCTACACCAGCGAGATGGTCAGCCACATCTGCATGGAGCCTATGAACTGCACAGCCAAAGTCGATGGCGACAAGATCGAGGTGTGGGCGCCTTCTCAGTCGCCCAGCTTCATCATCGGCGCCTTGGGAGGAGCGGCGGGTTTCAAGCCAGAGAACATCACCATCAACATCACCTTGCTCGGTGGTGGCTTCGGGCGGCGTGTTGAGCCCGATTACGCTGTCGATGCGGCCTTGGTCGCCAAGGCCATGCCGGGCACACCGATCCAGGTGATTTGGACCCGAGAAGATGACATCGCACATGACAAATACCGCCCCTTGACCAGCCAGCATTTGGTGGCTGCGGTCGATACACAAGGCAAGATCACCGGCTTGCTGCACCGCGTGGTGTCCGAGGGCATTTATGCACGCGTGGCGCCACCGGCCTTCAAGGCATCGGGTGGGAAAGACGCACCGGTTTTGGAAGGGACAGAGATCACTTACAACATCGACAACCACAACGTGCAGTTCATGATCGAAGAGCGCGGCGTTCAAGCAGGCTTTTGGCGTGCCGTTGGTCCGGGCTACACCAAGTTTGCGATCGAAACACTGATCGATGAAGTCGCGCGCGGTGTGGGGGCCGATCCTTTGGCCTATCGCTTGCAACTGCTGGAGAAAACCCCTCGCGGTGCGGCCGTGGTGCGCGAAGTCGGTGCCATGGCGAATTGGGGCCGCTCGTTGCCTGCCGGTCGCGCCTTGGGCTTGGCGTATTCAGACGCATGGAACACGCACATCGCCATGGTGGCCGAGGTGTCTATGCAAGGCGGTCGCCCACGCGTCCACCAGGTCTGGGCTGCGGTGGATTGCGGCCACGCCTTACAACCACGCAACATCCAGGCGCAGGTTGAGGGCTCGGTGGTGTTTGGTTTGTCGGCGGCATTGCATGAGCGCATCACGCTCAAAAATGGCGAGGCACAACAAACCAACCTCAACAGCTACCGCATCTTGCGCGCCAACGAAACGCCTTTGATCACCGTCAAGGTCATGCCCACCGACAACCACCCCGGTGGCATCGGGGAAGCCGGCCTGCCGCCCATCGCGCCGGCCGTTGCCAATGCGGTGGCCAGCTTGACCAACAAGCGCTTGCGCACCTTACCCTTTGCGTCTGTGTAAATACGGCGGGACACACCACACGATGTCAAAATAAAAGCCGTCTCGCTGTAAAGCTTGGCGGCTTTTTCACACCTCATGCCTGTCCCACTGCTCTACACCTACCGACGTTGCCCGTACGCCATGCGAGCCCGCATGGCCTTGCTGCAAGCGGGTGTCGACTACCAAGCGCATGAGGTGTCTTTGCGCGACAAACCGCCTGCCATGCTGGCCGTGTCGCCCAAAGGCACCGTCCCCGTGCTGGTGCTTCCAAATGGCGCGGTCCTGGAGCAAAGCTTGGACATCATGCGCTGGACTTTCGAACAAACCGGCGACTCAGACCATTGGTGGGCGAGGTCACAAACCGCCAAGAATGTGTCCTTACAACAAGCCTGTGACGACCCCTTCAAACACCACCTCGACCGCTACAAATACCCTCAGCGATTTGCCGATGCAATCACGCGCGATCACCATCGTGAGCAGGCTGTTGCCTTGCTGCTCGAGCCTTTGGCACAACAACTGCACACCCAGCCGCAACTCGGCGGTGCCATGCCCTGCGCCGCAGACATCGGTATTTTTCCGCTTGTGCGCCAGTTCGCAGCCGTCGACCCTGTGTGGTTTGACGCCTTGCCGCTGCCTGCGTTACAGGCTTGGTTGGCGGGTTGGCTCAGAAGTGCGTTGTATGAAGATGCGATGTTGAAGCTTGAAACAGGCCGCTGAACTTTCAGGAACTGGATGGCATCTTGGCTTTTAACTCTTGGGCTTTCTCCCGGGCCAACAACCCGCCCAAGATATTGTTTTTAACCAGTTCGAGCTGTTCCCACTTTTGTGTCATGTCTAAGTCTTTGAACACCCCAGAAATGGTCAAACATGTCAGGCCGTGAATGGCGGCAAAGGCGGTCACCTCGGCATTGGCTCGCGCTTCAGGTGTGATCAGCTTTGCTGCGCACAAACCATCCAGTGATTGCCTGAGCATGGCATAGGGGTTAGTTGGCAAGTCCGCCGCTTGCATAAATCGGGTGGCTGAAGCTCTGCCGTGGGGCCCAAACATCAGCTGAAACAAAGCAGGGTGATCCAAGCCAAACTGAAAATATGCGTCGGCACCCGCTGAAAAATGCGCTAAGTTGAGCATGCCCATGTCGGCATCACCCGCAAGATTCAATTGGGCGATACGCGCCATCCACAGCGCTCCCATTGCCACAAATCCATCGTCTGCGACAGCGCTTAACAATTCGGATTTGTCAGCAAAGTGACGGTATGCCGCACTGGGTGCCACGCCTAATGTGGTGGCTGCTTGGCGCAGAGAGAATCTTTCTGCGCCGTGCTCGGTGAGCATCTCCAGAGTCAGTATTTTCAAAGCCTGTGGCAAATCACCATAGTGGTAACTCTTGCGTATGGAAACAACAGAAATTGATTTGGTCATCCAATGATGATAGGTTCTGAATTGAATTACAAAGAACTAAAAAAATATTGACAATTCTTTGAAAGAGTTATAAAGTAAACAATGTTCACATATCGTGACTACCACTGAGAAAGGAATCCTTGTATGAAGAAGTACCTGTACATCACTTGTATCAATGCCGTAGCCGCCCTGTTCTTGCACGCGGGTGTGGCTTTCGCACAAGCCAGCCCCGTTGGCTTGTGGCGCACGATTGACGACAACACGGGCAAACCCCGTGGTGAAGTGCGCATCACTGAGAACAGCAACGGCCTCAGTGGACGTATCGTGCGCAGTCTTGTTGCTGAAGCGCCAAAAGAAGCAACCACCTGCAAAGCCTGTACAGACGACCGCAAAGACCAGCCGTTGACTGGGCTTGAAATCATTCGAGGTGGCAAATTGGCTGCTGACGGTCAGTGGTACGAGGGCGGAGAAATTCTGGATCCTGACAATGGCAAAACCTACAGACTCAAGATTCGCATGGCAGATGGGGGGGCAAAACTCAACTTGCGTGGCTACATCGGCCCGTTCTTTCGCACCCAAACTTGGGAGCGGGCCGAATGAATACCACGTCAAAAACCAATGGATATGCGCTGATCACGGGTGCGAGTAGCGGCATTGGCATGGCCCTGGCACATCTGATGGCCCAGCGCGGTCACAACCTGTTGCTCGTGGCACGCAGTGCAGACAAGCTTCAAACGCTGTCCAAGTCCTTGCAAGCCGCGCATGGCGTCAACGTCCACGCGCTGGCGTTGGATTTGGCCGTTCCCGGTGCCGCACAAACTTTGTACGACCACTGCCACCAGCAGGGGCTGGCGATCGACATCTTGGTGAACAACGCAGGCTTTGGCGACTACAAAACGGTGGTGGATGCCCAAGTGGATGTCTACCGCCAAATGCTTCAACTCAATGTGGTCACACTGACCGAGTTGACCTGCTTATTCGTCAAAGACTTCAAACGCCAGGGATATGGACGCATTGCCAACATCGGCTCGGCGTCTGGCTTTCAGCCTTGTCCTGGCATGGCCAGTTACGGTGCCAGCAAAGCTTACGTGATGCAGTTCACCGAGGCGCTCCACGCAGAGTTACAGGGAACCGGGGTCAGCGCCACGGTGATCAACCCCGGCATGACGGCCACTGGCTTTGTGGCGCGCGCAGAGATGGGCGGCTCGGTACTGGCGCAAGCAGGCCTGAGTGACGCCAACGATGTGGCACGTGCTGTCTACGATGCCATGATGGCTGGCGAGATGAACCGCGTGGTGGGTTGGGTCAACAAGCTCTGGGCCCAATCCACCCTGCTGGCCGGATCTCGCCACCTGTTGGTGTGGATCGCGAAGTGGCGCTTGCGCCAGCGAAC
>CANFJA010000100.1 GCA_947447235.1 Comamonadaceae bacterium | reverse complement strand
TGGTACATATTGGCCACGTTGATCTCTAACTGGCCAAAACGCTGGGCGAATTGCTTGAGCTGCAAGGAGGTCAGCGTTTGTTTTGGATAGCTCAGCACTCCGAAGCGGCCCAGTGCCTGTTCAAGCTGCTGAAACTGCGCATCGCTCAGAGGCTGTGACAAGTCCAAGTCCTCGACGCGAGCGCCCAAAATTTTTCCACTTTCAACAATCTTCATCTTCTTGTTCCAGTTTGATCGGTGGGATGACCCACCCAGTTCGAGCCACCGCGCGCGTCTTGAATTGGGCTGCATTCAATCGGGTTGAGCTTATCGAGTTTTCTTTCACACACCGCGTGGGCCATGTCACGTGCTCGACATGCCCCAAGCCCTCAGCGCAGTGACACACCTTGTACCTCAGGTTGGCGATGTGGCAAGCCTTGGGCGTCGATCTTGGCCGTGTGCACCTGCCATGAACGCACGCCTTGCTTGTCCAATTCAAAGCGAATGGCCCAACCAATGTTGTTGACAGGATCTGAAAAACCATCAAATACAAAGTTGCCCAAACTGTAGAAAATCGGTTTGCCTTTGTACTGCTCAGTGTCTTGCACTTGATGAGGATGGCCACCGATCACCAGATCAGCGCCCGCATCGATCATCAAACGCGCCAATTGACGTTGACGTGCGTTGGCTTTCGGCTCTTCCCATCCCCAATGCATGATGGGTATCACCACATCGGCCTGCCAGTGGGTCCGCGCCAAACGGATGTCGCGCACCACTTGCTCATCCTCACTCCAAGCCACACCAGGACGGTCGTGGTCGGCTTCAAAGCTGCGGGGTTGAAACTCGTCATAGCCCAGCAGCGCAATGCGCAGTCCTTTGCGCTCAATGATCAAAGGGGTGTGCGCCTCTTGCAGGTTCATGCCGCCACCATAGTAGCCAATGCCACGACGTTTGAGCGCCCTCAGCATGTCGGCAAACGCTTGGGGACCAAAGTCGCCCGAATGGTTGTTGGCCAAACCGACCGCGTCGAAATGTCGTGCGATGTACTTCAACCTTTGGGGGTGCACCCGAAACGTATTGGGTTTGTCTGGCTCTGCCGAGCCCACGGTCGAGACCACACATTCCAAATTGCCTACGCGCACATCGGCACCTTTGAACAAAGCGGCAAAGCCTGAAAACGGGTCACGCTGCGCGCGCATAGCACGTTCAGGTCCACCTTCGAGCATGATGTCGCCCACCACCACCAGCGAGACCGACGCGTTCACTGGCGTCGTTTGGGCCATGGCACTGGCGCTCCACACACACCAACCCAAGCAGATGCAAGCCATCCTGAACATCGTCAAGTACCTCCTCATGGCGTCACTTCATGCAAGGCACAGCGGTATTGCAGTTCCTTGCCCAAAAACGGCGAATACACCGCCACTTGCCCCGTCAGGGCATCAGGTGCTGGAGAGACTTGCGCCACGGGGGCCACAAACTTCACATGTTGCAACAACATGGGCTGTCGATGCGTTTGGTAGTAGACGTACAAATTGATCAGTTCTAGCTTTTGGGCGTCCCCCAGCACCACGGCCTTGAAGCGAAAGCGCTGACTGAGGTCTACGCTGGTGACGCGGTATGGGTCTTGGGTGGGAGAAAACGCACGCTGCTGGACTTCGGCGTTGACCTCAAATTGGCATCGCAACTCTGGGGCAGCACTGGCCAGGCCAGCAAACCCAAGCCACAACAGACCCAGTTTCAATCGATGCCAACGGGCTCGTGTGTTGAGGGACAAGCTGTGCAAGTCGCGTTCTCCATTCCATAGCGTGTGTGTCTGTGCCAGGGCCATTTGAAGCCCCTTGGAGTGGTCCCGCCATTCAGGTTGACCCGATACATGACCCAAATCAAGGGTTAATACCTAGATTTCCGCAAAAAGTAAGTGAAAACCCTATGATGGAAGCATTCACCAGCCACAAGGAGTCTTTCATGACCAGTTTTGTTCACCTCGATTACACAACCGTTCACCCGGGTGTCGCTCGCGCAGAGCGCGCCTTTCACGCTGTCAAATCATTGCGTCATCGTTTGCAGGGCGAAAGCGGCTTGGCCACTTTGTTGGTGACGGTGGCGGCCTTGAGCCTGGTCGCCTCGATTTACGAAATCGTTGAAACTTCACCTGAAGGCCAACTGTTGGCTGCTTGGGTGGTGTTTTGGATTGCAGGCACCGCATTGATCTTGGGTACGCGCAAATATGTGGGCCGCATGGTCCAAGCATGGAAGCGCGCAGAGCAAGACGCTCGCATGTGGGATGTGGCTCACGCTGACCCACGCGTGATGGCCGATATCCGCTGCGCACGCAGCCGCGCTGAATAACCAGCGTCGCCAGCACTCAGATCACGCTGGAGCGCTTGAATTCGTCAGCGCGCTGATCGCGCTGGCGAGGGCCACATCCTTGTAGGTCAAGCCCCCCGCATCGTGGGTGGTGAGCGTGAGGCGCACGCGTCGGTACACATTCCAAATTTCCGGGTGATGGTCATGCAACTCTGAAAGTTCAGCGACTTGCTGTATGAAGCGCATGGCGGCATTGAAACTCCCCAACACCCATTCCCGATCTATGCAGGATGTTGCCCCATGGTGTGACCAATCGGGCACGCACCGTGCAAGGACTGCAGGGCTTGCCATGTGACGCAAGAGGCCTGTGCAACCGTCCTCCACCAAATCCAAAACCTGATCAAAGCCAGCTTCGCCGCCGTCGTAAGGGTCTGGCACCACGGTTTGGTTTGAGGCTTGGAAAAACTCGGCAAAGCGCCGCACTTTGTGCTGGCAATCCGCAGGGCACTGGTCTTGGAGCAAGGCCAAGTTGTCCCAATCCATCGCCAAAATCAAATCTGCCTGAACAAAGTCATGCTCCGTCAGCTGGCGCGCGCGCAAGTCTGACAAGTCATACCCGCGGCGCTGGGCATGGGCTTGACTGCGCGCATCGGGTGGCGCATCCGTGTGGTGGTTGTGGGTGCCTGCGGAATCCACGGTCACCACAGTCGACAAATGTGCCTGCGCCAAACGGTGTCGCAGAACCCCATGCGCGGTGGGGCTGCGACAGATATTGCCCATGCAGACCAATAAAATTTTGTAGCTCATCATGTTTTGCCTGTTTGCATGCGTGCAACTCTAGCCCAGGCGCGTCGCCAATGCGCCAACCAGGGACATGGCTGTTTTCCTAGAATGAAGGCATGACACATCCAGCACTTTCAAACTTCAAGCAACAGGCCTTGTCCGAGGGCTATCAAGAGGTGGTCGAACGCAATTGGGAACCCAATACCGTGGCACCGACCCACACCCACCCATTTGCAGCCCGCGGTCTGGTGACTCAGGGCGAGATGTGGCTGAGCTGCGATGGCCACACCCAACATTTGCTGCCTGGTGACATCTTCAGCCTAGAGCCCAACACACCCCACGAAGAAATCTACGGCCCCGAGGGCGCCACGTATTGGGCTGCCCGCCGTTCATGAAGAGCCTGGGCGCGTCTTACCGCGCGTTGGTGGTGGGGTCCAGCGGTGCCATCGGCGGCGCATTTGTGCGTGCCTTGCAGCATGACCCGGCCTGCCAAGAGGTGCTGTGCATTTCAAGGCTGACGCACCCCGGTTTTGATCTGGAAGACGAAGACAGCATGGCCTCCATCGCAGCAGAGTTGGCTCAGGGTGGACCGTTTCACCTCATCGTCGATGCGACCGGCGCGTTGACCATTGACCATCTTGGCCCCGAAAAAAGTCTGCACGCATTGCATGCACCGTCCTTGCTCAAAAGCATGGCCGTGAACGCCGTGGGGCCTGCCCTGTTGTTCAAACACCTGCTGCCTTTGATGGCGTCCAAGCAACGCGCCATTTACGCCAAACTGTCGGCACGCGTAGGCAGCATCACAGACAACCGCAAAGGGGGGTGGTACAGCTACCGCGCAGCCAAGGCCGCCCTCAACATGCTGTTGCACACAGCGGCCATCGAAGCGGTCCGCAAACGCCCTCACCTGGTGGTGGCGGCGCTGCAACCCGGCACCGTGGCATCGACCTTGTCACAACCCTTTGTGGCCTCTGGTGCACTTGCCCCCGAGACATCGGTCACTGGCATGCTCAAGGCCTTGGATGAACTGCCAGCTCTCAGCGGTGCACACTTTGTGGACTACCAAGGACAAGCCATCCCTTGGTGATTGATCAAGGCAGCCGCAGAGACCCCAAACTGTATCGCTCAGACCTGCATCGCCTTGCGCATGGCGGTGGTTGCCACATCTTCCAGCCATGCCAAGTCCACACTTTGATGGGCCTCGCAAATGAACCAAGGCTCGCGCGAGTCGGGCTCAAGCATGACCCCTGCATCGATCAAGTGCCAGGCAAATCTTTGGTACAGCGCACTGTCGGTCTTGCGCCAATCGCGGTAGTTACTGGGCACATCGGGCGTGAAGTGGATGCCAAACATGGCGGGGGGCCCTGCAAAAGCATGGGCAATGCCCGCCGCTGTGAAGACACGACCTAAGACTTCTTGAATCTGTATGCCCACCCGATCGATGGTGGCAAAGGCATCGGTCTCGGCCAAGATCTTGAGGGTGGCATGGGCTGCGCTGATGGCCACCAAATTGGCGGTGTAGGTGCCCCCATGCACCACGCCGCCTTTGTGCGAGCCCACCACGTCCATCACCTCAGCACGACCGCCAAAGGCGGCCACCGGATAGCCATTGCCCATGGCTTTGGCATAGGTGGTCAAGTCGGCATGGATGCCATAGAGTTGTTGTGCACCGCCTGGGGCCACGCGAAAACCGGTTTTCACTTCGTCGATCAACAACAGCGTGCCATGTTGATCACACAAGTCACGCAAGCGCTGCAACCATGCGGGGGTGGCCGAAATGCTGCCTGCGTTGCCAATGATGGGCTCCAACATCACACACGCCAAAGTCTTGGCATGGGCGGCAAACAAACGGTCCAAGGACTCAAAGTCATTGAGCTCGATGATGTCGAGCAAGCCCCGCGTGCTGGCAGGAATGCCAGCACCAAAAGGAATCACACGCGGTGCCTCTGTGCCATGGGGGTCCCATTGCTCGATGTCAGATTTCCACATCATCTCGTCGTACAAGCCGTGGAATGAACCTTCGACAATGGCCACCCGGTCTCGTCCGGTGAAGCCGCGTGCCGTGCGCAAGGCGCCCATCACCGCTTCGGTACCTGAGTTGGCAAAGCGCAGTTTGTCGATGTTGGGGCACAGGGCTTTGATTTGTTGCACCACCTCGGTGTCGAGCGCAGTCGAAAACCCCGACAAAGTGCCGTGGCGGGTGATCTGCTCGATCACTGCCGCATCGACCCGCACATCCCGGTAGCCCAAGATGATGGGACCGTAGCCTAGGCGAAAGTCCACGAAGGTCTTGCCATCGCAATCGGTCAACACACAGCCTTTGGCGCTTTCAATGAAGACCGTGCGGTCATCGCCCCAGTAGCGGTAGTTTTCTGCCACGCCTTGCGGCATGTGTAAATGGGCTTGGGCCATGAGTCGTGATTGTTGGGTCATGTGCGGTGTCCAGTTCTTGGTCAAACAGGCTGTCCGTGAGGAGGCCGCAACAACAAGCCCGCTTGCTCTTCCAACAAACGCACCACGTGCAACTCGGCGGCTTGCTCGCCATAGGTCTGCTTGGCTTGTTGGAACAATGACTGAGCTGCGCCCGCCATGGGCAGGTTCACACCCTGGGACTGGGCGATGTCATGGATCAGGCCCAAATCTTTGCAGCACAAAGCCAAAGAAAAACTGGGGTCGTAATGGCCCGCAAAAATGGAGGGCACATCGTGTTCCGCCACCCAACTGTTGCCTGCACTGGACTTGATGGCTTCCCACACCGTCTCTAGGGGCACGCCTGCCTTGGCGCCCAACATCAACCCCTCGCCAATGGCCGCCGCGCTGACGAACCACAACAGGTTGGTCAGCAACTTGATGGTTGCGCCGTTACCAGGCGCACCCACGTGAAATATTTTTTCACCCACGACCTCGAAGATGGGTTTGTGCTTTTCAAAACACGCTTTGTCACCCCCGACAAAAATCGACAAGCGCCCTAAAGCGGCAAAGTCCACCGCGTTGGTCACAGGCGCCTCGAGGAAGTCAACGGACAAACCCTTGGCCAAGCCTACCAACTCGCGCACCAAGTCCACTGCGCTGGTTGAGGTGTCGATCACGCAAGTGCCTGGCTTCATGGCCGCCAGCACACCGTCATCCCCCAGCATGACCTCACGCACCTGTGCCGGTCCTGGCAAAGAAGCCATCACCACATCAGCCGCAGCAGCACCTTGGGTCAAGTTCTGCGCCCAAGTCGCGCCCAGGGCAAGCAAGTTGTCTGCCTTGCTCGGCGTCACGTCAAACACACTGACCTTGTAGCCTGCCTTGATGAGGTTGGCCGCCATGGGGTTGCCCATGTTGCCAACGCCGACAAAAAACACATGCGGCAGTGGACTCATGACTTGGTAAACCCTAGAAACAACTCACCGCGGTTTTGCTCAGGGGCATAGCG
>CANFJA010000099.1 GCA_947447235.1 Comamonadaceae bacterium | reverse complement strand
TGGAGCGTCGTTTGCGCGTGCTCGAACTGGCGGTGAAATACCAAACCGTGGTGGTGGAAGACGACCCCTACGGCGACTTGTACTTTGGTGATGCGCCTCCACCTTCGCTGCTCGCCTTGAGCGACCGCGTGCCGGGCAGCCGTGATTGGTTGGTGCACTGTGGCTCGCTGAGCAAGGTGTTGTCGCCCGGCTTGCGTTTGGGCTGGATGATTGCGCCGCCCGAGTTGTTGGCACGCGCCACCATGTGCAAGCAGTTCAGCGATGCACACACGTCAACGTTTGCCCAAGCCACGGCGGCGCAGTACCTCAAGGCAGGCCGCATGCCCGCCACACTGGCCACCGTGCGCCGTGTGTATGGTGAGCGCGCGCACGCCATGGGCGAAGCGCTGCGCCGTGAGATGGGCGACGCCTTGAGCTTCAGTCAACCGCAGGGCGGTTTGTTCTTTTGGGCCAAGCTCACCGGCGCTGGTGGCAAAGTGAAAGACGGCAACGAACTGGCCAAACGCGCCATTGAAAAAGGCGTGGCCTTTGTGCCGGGTGCGCCGTTCTTTGCCAACGACCCAGACACCAGCGCCATTCGATTGAGCTTTGCCACCGCCGATGTGGCCAAGATTCAAGAAGGCATTGCGCGCCTAGGGCAAGCGCTTTGAGCGCCTAGTCCGCCGCGTAATCCGCCACCGGCACGCAACTGCAAAACAGGTTGCGGTCGCCGTACACGTTGTCCACCCGTCCCACGCTGGGCCAATACTTGTGTTGCTTGAGCGCGGGCAGCGCAAACGCGGCGCGCTCGCGGCTGTAGGGGTGGGGCCAAGCATCGGCGGTCACGCAGGGCGCGGTGTGGGGCGCGTGCTTCAAGGGGTTGTTGTCTTGCGGCCAGGTGCCGTTTTCGATGCAGCGAATTTCTTCGCGAATGGCCACCATCGCGTCGATGAAGCGGTCGAGCTCGGCCAAGGTCTCGCTCTCGGTGGGCTCGACCATCAAAGTGCCGGGCACCGGAAAGCTCAAGGTCGGCGCATGAAAGCCATAGTCCATCAAACGCTTGGCCACGTCCTCGGCTGACACACCGGTGCTGTCTTTCAAAGGGCGCAAATCCAAAATGCATTCGTGCGCCACGTGGCCGCTGTCGCTCGCGTACAGGGTGGGGTAGTGGTCTTTCAAACGCACGCTCACGTAGTTGGCGGCCAAGATGGCGGCTTCGGTGGCGTGTTGCAGGCCTTCGCTGCCCATCATGCGGCAGTACATCCAGCTGATCGGCAACACCGCTGCGTTGCCCAAGGGCGCAGCAGAAATGGCGCCCACACCGTTGACGGCCAAGCCCGCTGTGGCATGGCCGGGCAGATAGGGCACCAAGTCGTGCGTGACACACACCGGGCCCACGCCCGGCCCACCGCCACCGTGTGGAATGCAAAATGTTTTGTGCAGATTGAGGTGGCTCACATCGCCGCCAAACTCGCCCGGAGCGGCCACGCCCACCAAGGCGTTCATGTTGGCGCCGTCCACATACACACGGCCACCGTGCTGATGCACCAAGGCGCAGAGTTCTTTGACCGAGGTTTCAAACACGCCGTGGGTGCTGGGGTAGGTGATCATCACGGCGGCCAAGTTGGCGCTGTGTTGTTCGCATTTGGCTTGCAGGTCGGCCATGTCGACGTTGCCTTGTTCGTCGCACGCCACCACCACCACTTGGAGGCCTACCATCTGCGCGCTGGCGGGGTTGGTGCCGTGGGCCGAGGCCGGGATCAGGCAGATGTTGCGGTGCGCTTGGCCGTGTGCTGCGTGGTAAGCGCGAATGACCAACAAACCGGCGTATTCGCCTTGGCTGCCGGCGTTGGGCTGCAAGCTGATGCCAGCGTAGCCGGTGGCTTGGCACAACCAAGCGCGCAGCTGCTGATCAAGCAGTGCATAACCCTGCAATTGATCAGCGGGCGCAAAGGGGTGGGGCAGCGCGAACTCAGGCCAGGTGATGGGAATCATCTCGCTGGTGGCATTGAGCTTCATGGTGCAGCTGCCCAGCGGGATCATGCTGCGGTCGAGCGCCAAGTCTTTGTCGCTGAGTGCGCGGATGTAGCGCAGCATGCTGGTTTCGCTGTGGTGGGTGTGGAACACAGGGTGCGTGAGGTAAGCGCTTTGGCGTTGCAGCGGCTGCGGAATCAAGCTGGCCACACCGGTTTCAAACCGCGACCAATCGGGCAGCTGCGCACCGGGTTGGGCAAACAGTTGCCACAGCAAGTTGATGTCGTCTCGGGTGGTGGTTTCGTCCAGTGTGATGCCCAAGCGGTTGGCGCCCGCCAAGCGCAAATTGAACCCCAGCGCGCGTGCCTGTGCCGCCAAGGCTTGGGTGCGCTCGCCGCTCATCACCACCAAGGTGTCAAACGCATGGGCGTGCAGCAAGCTGCAACCCAACTCGGTCAAGCCGCGTGCCAACACGGCGGTGTAGGTGGCCACGCGCTCGGCAATGCGGCGCAAACCCACCGGCCCGTGGTAGACCGCATACATGCTGGCCACCACCGCAGGCAGCACTTGGGCCGTGCAGATGTTGGAGGTGGCTTTTTCGCGGCGAATGTGCTGCTCGCGTGTTTGCAGCGCCAGGCGGTAAGCAGGTGCGCCATGGGCGTCCACACTCACGCCCACCAAGCGGCCCGGCATGGAGCGCTTGAACGCGTCTTGACAGGCCATGTAGGCCGCGTGCGGCCCACCCGCGCCCATGGGCATGCCAAAGCGCTGGGTGCTGCCCACCACCATGTCGGCACCCAACTCGCCCGGCGGCGTGAGCAAGGTCAAGGCCAAGATGTCGGCGGCCATGATGACCAAGCCACCTTGTTGCTTGTATTGGGCGATCAGGTCTTTGAAGTCGTGCACCGCACCCTCAACCCCGGGGTATTGCAGCAGCAAGGCAAAGCTGTCGTGTTGCAGGGCTTGGGCGCTGGGGCCCACCTGCACGCTCAGGCCCAGAGGCGCGGCGCGGGTTTGAATCACTTCCAAGGTTTGCGGCAACACATCATCGGCCACATACAGCACCGTGGACTTGGACTTGCCCACGCGCAAGGCCAGCGTCATGGCTTCGGCAGCAGCGGTGGCTTCGTCGAGCATCGACGCGTTGGCAATTGGCATGCCGGTCAAGTCACACACCATGGTTTGGAAATTCACCAAGGCTTCCATGCGCCCCTGGCTGATCTCGGCTTGGTAGGGCGTGTAGGCGGTGTACCAAGCGGGGTTCTCCAAGATGTTGCGCAAAATCACGCCCGGCGTGTGGGTGCCGTGGTAGCCCTGACCGATGAAGCTCTTGAGCAACTGGTTGCGCTGCGCAATGGCTTTGAGCTCGCTCAGCGCCGCTGCTTCTGTCAGGGGGGCGGGCAGTTGCATGGGGTGGGCGCGGGCAATGCTGCGCGGCACGATGCGTTCCATCAGCTCGCGCCGTGAGGGCACTGCCAAGGCCTGCAGCATGTGCGCTTCATCGGCCTCGCTCAAGCCAATGTGGCGTGCTGCAAATTCGTGGTCGTTTTCGAGTTCGCCCAAAGGCTTGGCAGATGGCATCAACATGGTCGGTCCGGTTGGGGTGAATCAGGCAATGAGTTGTTGGTAGCTGGTTTCGTCCATCAAGGCGTCCAGCTGAGAAGGCTCGGCGAGTTTGACCTTGAAGAACCAACCGGCCCCCATGGGGTCGCTGTTGGCCAGCGAGGGGTCGTCGCGCAAGGCGGCGTTGACTTCCACAATTTCGCCCGTCAAGGGCATGTAGACATCGGCAGCGGCTTTGACCGACTCGACCACACCGGCCACATCGCCTTGTTTGAACTGCGTGCCCACTTCGGGCAGCTCGACAAACACCACATCGCCCAAGGCGTCTTGCGCATGCAAGGTGATGCCCACGGTGGCATGTGCGCCATCGGCTTGAACCCATTCGTGGTCTTGTGTGTACTTGATTGACATGGTGTTTCCTTTGTGAAGGTGAGGTGTGTGATGAAGATGCAGCTGAATCAGCCGCGGTAATAACGTGTGGGGTTGAATGGCATGGCACTGACCACCATGGCAACCGGTTTGCCGCGCACTTGCGCGTACACCGTGTGCCCCAGGGCCGCATGCGCGGGTGGCAGGTAAGCCATGGCAATGGGTTGGTCCACCGTGGGGGCCAGCAGACCACTGGTGATTTCGCCCAAGCGTTGGCCCTGGGCGTCTTGAATTTCTACATGCTCGCGCACCGGCACACGCACCTGCGCCACCAAGCCCACGCGTTGACGCGTCAGGGCTTGGCTGCCGTCAAGTTGGGCCAGCACTTTGTGCGCACCCGGAAATCCGCCTGCGCGTGCACCGCCACTGCGGCGTACTTTTTGAATCGCCCAGCTCAAGCCCGCTTCGACAGGCGTGGTGGTGGTGTCGATGTCTTGGCCGTACAAGCACAGGCCCGCTTCGAGGCGCAGCGAGTTGCGCGCTCCCAAGCCAATGGCCTGCACCTCAGACAGGGCCAGCAAGGCACTGGCCAATGCGCTGGCATGCTCTGGCGGCACAGAAATTTCAAAGCCGTCTTCGCCGGTGTAACCGCTGCGCGTGACGAACAAGGCGGCGCCTTGCCATTCAAAGGCTTGGCCGCTCATGAACACCAGCTGATCAACCCCCGGCAAGAGTTGCGACAGGGCTTGGCAGGCCTGTGGGCCTTGCAAGGCCAGCAGCGCTTGCTCGGGCATGGGCTGCACTTCGCAGAGGTGGCCTATCTTGGCTTGGATGTGCGCGATGTCGGCAGCCTTGCACGCCCCGTTGACCACCACAAAGATGTCGTCGCCCCGGTTGACAAACATCAGATCGTCCAAGATGCCGCCGTCTTCATTGAGCAACAAGCCATAGCGTTGTTTGCCCACGGGCAGACCGACCACATCCACCGGCATCAATTGCTCAAACGCGGCTGCGGCGTGGGGGCCCAACAAGCGCAGCTGGCCCATGTGCGACACGTCAAACAAGCCTGCGGCGTGTCGCGTGTGGTGGTGTTCGGCCATCAGACCCAGCGGGTATTGCACCGGCATGCTGTAACCGGCAAAAGGCACCATGCGGGCGCCCAAGGCGTGGTGTAAGTCGTGGAGTGGCGTGAGAAATAGCGGTGTGTCGGACACAGTGAGGGCTCCATGCATGGCGTCACCAACCCCATGTGGGTGACGGGAACCCTGTTGTCCGCTTTACCTGAGAGATTCAACGCTGAATGTGCAGCGACTTGCCCCTTCGGTGGGTGCTCAGCTTGGGAGCACCTCTCTCCAACAGAATCAGTTGTATCAGTCCTTGGTGCCTGAGCGTTCAGCCTTCGGCGGTTTGACAAAGCATCAAGCTTTGTGAAACTCTCTCCTGACAAAATAAATTCTACCCGATGCTTTTTGCATTGGCGCCCAAGCGCTCTGCATCACATGCCGCTGTAGTTGGGGCCGCCACCGCCTTCGGGGGTGACCCAGACGATGTTTTGGGTCGGGTCTTTGATGTCGCAAGTTTTGCAGTGCACGCAGTTTTGCGCGTTGATTTGCAAGCGGTCCGAGTTGTCGTCGTTCTTGACGTACTCGTACACACCGGCTGGGCAATAGCGGCTCTCGGGCCCGGCGTATTGCGCCAGGTTGATGGCCACCGGCACCGAGGCGTCTTTGAGGGTCAGGTGCGCGGGCTGGTTTTCTTCGTGGTTGGTGTTGCTGATGAACACCGAGCTCAAGCGGTCAAACGTGAGCTGGCCATCGGGCTTGGGGTAATCAATCTTGGCGCATTCGGCAGCAGGTTTGAGGCAGTTGTGGTCGGCCTTGTGACCATGCAATGTCCAAGGCGGCGTGTCGATGCCGAGCTTGGGCAACAGCCATTGTTCAATGCCCGTCATCAGCGTGCCAACCATCATGCCTTTTTTGAACCAGAGTTTGAAGTTGCGGTACTTGTCCAACTCACGGGCCAACCAGCTGGCCTCAAAGGCTTGGGGGTAAGCGCTCAGGGTGTCGCTGCTGCGGCCTGCGGCCACGGCCTCAAACGCGGCCTCACCCGCCAAGGCGCCGCTCTTGATGGCCGCATGGCTGCCCTTGATGCGTGCGGCGTTCATGTAGCCCGCGTCGCAACCCACCAGCGCACCACCGGGGAAAGCTGTTTGGGGCAGTGCTTGCGGCGTGCCGTTGTTGATGGCGCGGGCGCCATAGCCAATGCGTTTGCCGCCTTCTAAATGGGCGCGAATGCTGGGGTGGGTTTTCCAGCGCTGCATTTCTTCAAACGGGCTGAGCCACGGGTTTTTATAGTCCAAGCCCAGCACAAAGCCCAAGGTGACTTTGTTGTCTTCGAGGTGGTACAAAAAGCCACCTCCAAAGGTGTCGTCTTGCATGGGCCAGCCCGAGGTGTGCACCACCAAACCGGGCTTGGCTTTGGCGGGGTCGATTTCCCACAACTCTTTGATGCCGATGGCAAAGGTCTGCGTATCGCGGCCTTCGTTGAGTTTGTACTTGGCAATCACTTGCTTGCCCAAGTGGCCGCGTGCGCCTTCGGCAAACACGGTGTACTTGGC
>CANFJA010000098.1 GCA_947447235.1 Comamonadaceae bacterium | reverse complement strand
CGTGTCGATCCCGTGGACTCGGCTGCCACGCTGAAGATCGACCAAGCCGCCTTGGCCAACTTCCCCGAGGGCTACCGCCACCTGGCCTACATCCAAACCCGCATTGGCTACACCGTGAAGATGGACATGCCCATGCTCAAAGGCGAGGGCGTGCAAGACCTGTACCGCCGTGGCGCCAACTGGTTGGCTGGCAAACCGCTGGAGCGTTGAAGATGCATAGCCCACGTCGTACCCACCTGAAACTCTTGGGTGCCTTGCTGGCGGGGGCTTTGCCCTTGCGCGTCTTGGCCCAAGACGCTTACCCCAACCGCGCCATCCGCGTCATCGTGCCGCAACCCCCGGGCGGCGGTTTTGACTTTGTCGCCCGCGTGCTGGCCGACAAACTGGGCCAGACGTTCAAACCTGGCGTGGTGGTGGAAAACCGCACGGGTTCTGGCACCTTGGTGGGCACCGATTTGGCCGCCAAAGCGCCGGCCGACGGCTACACCTTGTTGATGGGCTCGGTCTCCAACCTGGTGCTCAACGCCGGTTTGTACAAAAACCTGAGCTACGACCCGGTGAAAGACTTCGAACCCATTGGTTTGGCCGTGTCCTACAGCTACACCTTGGTGGCGCGCAAAGACTTGCCCTTTGGCAACTTGGCCGAGTTGGTGGCCTTTGCCAAAGCCAACCCCAACAAAGTGAGCTACGCCTCGGCAGGCAATGGGTCTGGCCAGCACATTCTGGCCGCCGCCTTGTGGCATTTGGCCGGTGTGCAGCTCACCCATGTGCCTTACCGCGGGGCACAGCCCGCCTACACCGACTTGATCGGTGGACGCGTGGATGTGTTTTTTGATCTCTCTCCCACGGCACGCACGCATGTGGATGCGGGCAGCCTCAAAGCCTTGGCTGTGTCGGGTGCCACCCGTTCCCCCATGCACCCCACGGTGCCCACCCTGCGTGAAACCGGTGTGGCGCCGCTGGAGCTGGAATCGTGGTTTGGCTACTTTGCGCCCGCGCGCACGCCTGCGGCCGAGCTCAACCGCCTGCGCACCGAGCTGCGCAAAGTCATCACCTCGGCCGATGTGATGGAACGCCTGGAAAAGGCCGGCGGCAAACCCCTGGCGCTGGTAGGCGACGAGGCCAAAGCGGTGTTGCGGCGCGACCTCGACCGATGGGTGCCCTTGATCAAAGCGGCGGGGATTCAGCCGGAGTAAGGCTCAAAACCCCTGGTGCCCCGTCCACTTGCGCTCGTAGTCATGGCGCTCAAACTCTTCCACCATGAAGTCGATGAAGCTGCGCACTTTGGCTGACAAGTGCTTGCGGCTGGGGTAGGCCAGGTTGATGTGCAGGCGCGGCAAGTCCCACTCGTCCAGGATGGGCACCAAGCGCCCGGCCACGATGTCTTCGAACACGATGTAGGTGGGTTGCACCAAGATGCCCGTGCCCTCCAGCGCCGCAGCGCGCAAGATTTGCCCATCGTTGGATTCGAGCAAGCCCAGCGCTGGCACCACCACCGCCGCGTCGCCTTGGGTGAAACGCAATTCGTTGGGGTTGTTGGCATGCAGGTAGACCAGCAACTGGTGGGCTGACAAATCGCTGGGGTGTTGGGGCGTGCCCATGCGCGTCAGGTACTTGGGCGAGGCCACCAAAATGCGCCGCGTGGTGGCCAAGCGGCGGATGGTGATGTTGCTGTCGGGTTCCATCTCACGCGTGCGCACCGCCACGTCAATGCCGTTGTCGATCAAATCCAGATAGCGGTTGGAAGCCTCGATGTGCACCTTCACCTTGGGGTAGCGCTGGGTGTAGTCGCCAATGCGCGGGGCGATCAGTTGCATGGCAAACGACAGCGAGGCGCTGATGCGCAGCGTGCCGCTGGGGTCGAGCGTGGCCGAGTTGACCTCGGACTCGGCATCGGCCAAGTCGTTGAGGATGGCGCGGGCCCGGCTGAAAAACGCCTGTCCCTCGCCGGTGGGGTAGAGGCGCCGGGTGTTGCGTTCGACCAGGCGCACGGCCAAGCGTGCTTCGAGGGACGCCAAGTGACGGCTCGCGGCGGCGTTGGACAGGTCCAGGGCCAAGGCCGCTTTGCTCAGGCTGCCGGTTTCCACCACGCGGACAAACAGTTCGAGTTCTTTGAGGCGATCCATGTATCTTTCCGCTAGCCGGAACAATGATTTTCTATTTTGGGTCTTTCATTCACTTGCCGCAAATCTTAAAGTCGCCGACACGTCATCACCCAAGGATTTGAGACATGCGCAATTTGAACCAAGACACCATCACCCAAGCCGTGATCGCACGCTTTGCCAACACACCTGACCCGCGGCTGAAAGAAATCATCAACAGCTTGGTGCAGCACCTGCATGCGTTTGCGCGCGAGGTGCGCCTGACCGAGAAAGAGTGGGAGCAGGGCATCGATTTCTTGACCCGTGTCGGGCAGAAATGCGACGACAAGCGCCAAGAGTTCATCCTCTTGTCCGACACGCTGGGCCTGTCCATGCTGACGGTGGCCATGAACAACGACAAACCCGAGGGCTGTACCGAAGCCACGGTGGTGGGGCCGTTCCATGTGGAAGATGCGCCGCACTACGAACATGGCGACGACGTGGGCAACGGCGCCGTGGGCCAGCCTTGCTTGGTGCGTGGCACCGTGCGCGGCCTGGACGGCAAGACCATTGCAGGCGCCTCGATGGAGGTGTGGCAAGCCGATGCCAATGGCTTGTACGACGTGCAACTGCCCGATTACGCGCACGCGTCTGCACGTGGCATTTTGAAGTCGGGCCCAAATGGCGAGTTCCACTTTCGCTCTATCTTGGCCGAGTCCTACCCGATTCCGCACGACGGCCCAGTGGGCGAGATGCTGATTGCCACCAAGCGTCACCCTTGGCGTCCGGCGCACTTGCATTTCATGATCATTGCCGAAGGCTACGAAACCTTGACCACCCATGTGTTTCGCAACGACGACCAATACCTCGACTCAGACGCCGTGTTTGGCGTGCGCCAGTCGCTGGTGACCGATTGGACACAGCAGCCCGACGGCAGCTGGTTGGTGGACTACGACTTTGTCTTGAACCCTGTGGCCGCTTGAGCCCGCGCCACCCTGCAGGAGCCCCCATGATCTTCACCTTCATCTTGATCGACAAGCCCGACAGTGCCGAGCTGCGCACCCGTTTGCGCCCCATTCATAAAGCGTACTTGGCGCAAGTGGCCGATCGCATGGCTTTTGCCGGGCCACTGACGCACGACGACGGCCACACCATGTTGGGCAGTTTGATGGCGATTGACTTTGCCTCGCGTGATGCGGCCCATGCTTGGTTGAGCGAGGAACCTTTCACCCAAGCCGGTTTGTATGCGCGCACCGAAGTGCACGCTTTTGTCAACCTGTGGCCGCAAAAGGCGGGTTTCCCGCCTGCGACGCATTGAAGGGTGCTGCCTGTGATCAAACACATCGTGATGTGGGACGTGCAGGGCGACACGCCGGCCCAAAAACAAGCCAACCGCCAGCTCATCCAGTCGGAATTTGAGGCTTTGAGAGGGCTGATCCCCGGGATGCTGCATGTGGAGGTGGGCATTGACCACAGCCAGGTCGACTATGCTTGCGATGTGGTGCTCTACACTGAGTTTGATTCGCAAGCGTCATTGGATGCTTATGCATCCCACCCAGCGCATTTGCGCGTCAAACACACGCTGGGGTCGGTGCGCATTGCCCGACACCAAGTGGACTTTGTCAGCACACCTGCTGCTTAAATTTTTTGTTTTTCTTTTTCTGAGGCTTTCATGACCATTTCCAAAGACGCCATCGACCATCTGTTCACCAACGCACGCACCGCCAACGGTTTCATCGACAAGCCCGTGCCCATGAGCTTGCTCAAAGAGGTGTACGAGATTGCCAAGATGGGCCCCACTTCGATGAATTGCCAGCCCACGCGCTACATCTTCTTGACAACACCTGAAGCCAAAGCCCGATTGGCACCTGCTTTGTCCCCCGGCAACGTGGACAAAACCAAACAAGCCCCTGTGACGGTCATCGTGGCCAACGACACCCAGTTCTTCGAGCACATGCCCGTTGTGTTTCCCAACAAGCCCGATGCCAAAGAAATGTTTGCCGGCAACGCGGGTTTGGCCGCTGGCACCGCCACACGCAATGGCACCTTGGGCAGCGCGTACTTCATGATTGCCGCCCGCGCCTTGGGCCTGGACTGCGGCGCCATGAGCGGTTTCGATATCGCCAAGGTCAACGCCGAGTTCTTCCCTGACGGCCGCTTGCAAGCCAACTACCTGATCAACTTGGGCTACATGGACACCAGCAAACTGTTCAACCGCAACCCACGCCTGAGCTTTGAGCAAGCCACGCAAGTTCTGTAATTCAGAGAATGCTTTCACCATGACCACCTTGCCTAATCCCAGCTCAAACCCACGCGCTTGGGCGCGAGGTGTATCGGTTCTTGTGTTGGCGGGGTTAACGATGGCCAGTGCGCTGGCCGCCGATCCTGTCTATCCCAGCAAACCCATCCGCTTGTTGCTGGGGTTTTCTGCCGGGGGAGGCTCCGACATCGTGGCCCGTTTGGTGGCCAAGCCGCTGGGCGAACGCCTGGGTCAGAACGTGGTGGTCGACAACAAGCCCGGCGCCGGGGGCAACATCGCCTCCGACATGCTGGTGCGCGCAGCACCTGACGGCTACACCCTCATCTTGCTGCCCAGTGGGCACGCCAGCAGCGCCGCCATGAAAAAGACGCTGCCGTTTGACCCGGTCAAAGACTTCGCTTGGGTGAGCACCGTCACCACCTACCCGCTGGCGCTCACGGTGGCGCCAGGTTCTGCCATCACCACCTTCGCGGACTTTGTCAAACGCGCCAAGGCCGAGCCCAACAAATACACCTACTCCTCCGCGGGGGTGGGAACGGCCATGCATTTGGTGGCCGAGTGGGCCTTCAGTGAAGCGGGCGTGCAGGTCACGCACATCCCGTTCAAAGGGGGCACCGCGCCCATGACCGAGTTGTTGGCGGGTCGGGTCGATGTGATGATCGACACCATGACGCTCACGGCGTCGCTGCTCAAAGACCAGCGCGTGCGCGCCATTGCGGTCACCTCTCCAGTGGGCGGCAGTCCATTGGCCGGTGTGCCCACGGTGGCCGACACCTTGCCACGGGTGGTGTTTGAGTCATGGTTGGGCATTGCCGCGCCGGTGGGCACACCACCCGCGGTCATTGAGCGCTTGAACAAAGAGCTGCGCGCTGTGTTGGCCCAAGACGATGTGCGCCAAAAGCTGATCGACTTTGGGGGCAACCCGCGCGCCAGCAGCCCCGAGGAGTTTCGTCAGCGCGTCGAACGCGACATCGGCAACCTCAAAAAAGTGGTGGCCGACCGACGCATTGACATGGAGTGACCCCCCCCGCGCTCAAAACGCGCAAGGGCATTCCATCCGCCACGAACCCGCATCCCCAATGATCAAGGGGTGCTGGTGCGCGCTTTGGGCGCTGCGATTCGGGGTGGGCACGTCCATGCCAGCCCGCTTGTAGTAACGACCGTAGTCCTTCATCGGCAGCCAGTCTTGGCGAATCGGCGGCGCGGCTTGGGCCAAGCGCTCGTAGGCCCCGGCGCCATAGACCACGTTGCCGCCGACCATGGTCAGCACCGATTCGAGGTTTTTGATCTCGTCGACCGGCATGTTGAAGTAGTCACCCGACAAGAACACCAAGTCGGCGAACTTGCCCACTTCGAGCGTGCCTTTTTTGGTTTCTTCGTTGGACATCCAAGCGCCGCCTGTGGTGTACAGGCGCAAGGCCTCGGTGCGGTCCAGCAAGTTGTGGTCACCTTGCAGCTTGGCGCCACCCAGTGTTTTGCCCGTGATCAACCAGTGCACGCCCACCCAAGGGTTGTAGCTGGTGGCACGGTTGCCATCGGTGCCTGCGGCCAGTGGGATGCCCATTTCGCGAATGCGCTGGATCGGTGGGGCGTTGGCTGACACCTGCGGACCATAGCGCTTGAGGAAGGCTTCGCCGTCCAAGGACATGCGGTTTTGGATGTTGATGCTGCCGCCCATGGCCGCCACACGCTCCAGGGTTTGGGGGGAGAGCGTTTCGCAGTGGTCCAAGCCCCAACGCAAACCCGTGAGCGGCACTTCGCGGTGCACTTGCTCGAGCACGCCCAAGATGCGTTGCGCCGTGGCGTCAAAGCTGGCGTGCATGCGAAACGGCCAGCGTTGCCCCGCCAAAAACTTGCCCACAGCGGTGAGCTGGCTCTCCATCACGGCAGGGATGGTGGGAGGTGCCTTGTCAAAGTTGGTCACGTCGCCGGCGGCCCAGACGATGTATTCACCCGCACCCAGCATGCGGAAGTAGTCGTCACCTTCGCCCACTTGAACCATCTTGCTCCAGGCTTGGTAGTTGTCGATCTCTTTGCCACCGGCTTGCGCAAACAACTCGTAGCCAATGCGCATGGTCATTTTTTTGTCGCGCGCCAGTTGGGCGATGGCGGCGTAGTTGTCGGGGTAGTTTTGCCCGCCGCCGCCGGCGTCGATCACGCTGGTCAGACCCAGGCGGTTGTTCTCGCGCATGAAATGCTGGGTCG
>CANFJA010000097.1 GCA_947447235.1 Comamonadaceae bacterium | reverse complement strand
GGTGGGCTTGCGTGCCTCGATCACCGGTGAAATCGTGATGGACGGCGTGTTTGTGCCCGAAGAAAACGCCTTCCCCGACGTGCAAGGCTTGAAAGGCCCATTCACCTGCTTGAACAGCGCGCGCTACGGCATCGCTTGGGGCGCCTTGGGTGCGGCCGAAGACTGCTGGCACCGCGCCCGTCAGTACACCTTGGACCGCCAGCAGTTTGGGCGCCCCTTGGCCGCCAACCAGTTGATTCAAAAGAAACTGGCCGACATGCAAACCGAAATTTCGCTCGGCCTGCAAGGCTGCTTGCGCTTGGGTCGCATGAAAGACGAAGGCACGGCCAGTGTGGAAATCACCTCCATCCTCAAGCGCAACTCGTGCGGCAAAGCCCTGGACATCGCCCGCATGGCGCGCGACATGATGGGTGGCAACGGCATCAGCGACGAGTTTGGTGTGGCGCGTCACTTGGTCAACCTTGAAGTGGTCAACACGTATGAGGGCACGCACGACATCCACGCCCTGATCTTGGGCCGTGCACAAACCGGCATTGCCGCGTTCGCCAACTGAAAAAGCCATGTGAAGGCACCCGCCAGTCTGTCTTGAGTGCTCAAATCGGATGAAAATCAACCACTGTGCGGATGATTTTCATCCACTAGAATGGTGCCATGCATATCCGACACCTAGCGCCACTCTTGGCAGATAGTCTGTCTGACACCCCTGTGGTGGTGATCAATGGCGCACGTCAAAGCGGCAAAAGCACCCTGGCGCAAAGTTTGTCCTTGGACGGCGTCGCGCCGCGTCGCTATATGACCTTGGACGACGCCGTGGTCTTGAATGCAGCCAAGTCAGACCCTGCAGGATTCATCCATGGCCTGCAAGGGCCGATCACACTCGACGAGGTCCAGCGCGCGCCAGAACTCTTTTTGCCGATCAAAGCGGCGGTGGACCGCGACCGGCAACCCGGCCGCTTCTTGTTGACGGGTTCTGCAGATGTGATGTTGCTGCCCGGTATGGCCGACTCTCTGGCTGGACGCATGGCGGTGTTGACCTTGTGGCCGTTATCTAGTGCCGAAGTCTGCGACAGTGCGGAGCGCAACCGGGCTGACATCTTGTTTGCAGGTGACTTGTCCAACATGCAACTCACCCCATGCGACAAGTCTGTGCTGATGGGGCAATGGCTGCGGGGTGGATTTCCAGATGCGCTCACCAGAACCAGCACATCACGTCGCGCCGCTTGGTTTGATGCGTATGTGCAAGCCATTTTGCAGCGCGACATACGCGAGTTGGCCAACATCGAACAACTGACGGAGATTCCCAATTTGCTGCAATTGTTGGCCACACGCAGCGCCACCTTGCTGAATTTTGCCGAGCTGTCTCGCACCGCAGGCATTGCACAAACGTCGCTCAAGCGCTACTTTGCGTTGCTTGAAATGTTGTTCTTGGTGGTGCGTCTGCCTTCGTGGCAGCGCAACCCTGGCAAGCGATGGGTCAAAGCCCCCAAGGTGTTTTTGCCCGACAGCGGACTGCTGTGTCATCTCATGGCCATGACGCAGGAGCGCCTCACAGCACAACCGAACTTACAGGGTGGGGTGGTGGAAACCTGGGTGCTGTCTGAATTGCTCAAGCACGTGGCTTTTTCTGCCATGGGGCTGACGTTGTGGCACTACCGCACCCAAACCAACATAGAAGTGGACTTTATTTTGGAAAACCGCATGGGTGAAATTTGCGGGATCGAAGTCAAGGCCAGCACCACGGTGGACAGCAAAGATTTCAAAGGCTTGCGCCATCTGCAAGAAACAGAGCCTGCTATTTTTCAACGCGGCATCGTGTTGTATGCCGGGCGAGAGCTGGTGCCGTTTGGCGACAAGCTGTGGGCCGTCCCGTTGTCATTTTGGTCAGCCTAAGCGCACCCACGGAACGCTCGAAAGCACATCACACCTGGACATGGGTGTTGTCCCGGTGGTGAATTTCTGAGCAGGACGTTAACGTGGGGGTTTGAACCAGAACTCTCAGGAGCCCGCTTTGACCTTGCCCCCAGCCACCCCCCTCAATCGCCGTCAAACCTTGCAAGGCCTCGCTGCCTCGGTGGCCAGCATGGCAGCGCCTGCACTCATCAGCCGCGCAGCTTGGGCGCAAGACAAATTTCCCAGCAAGCCCATCAGCCTGATCGTGCCTTGGCCCGCCGGTGGCCCCAGCGACGCGGTGTTGCGTGCCTTTGCCGAGAGTGCCAGCCGCGCCTTGGGCGTGGCCGTGGTGCCCGACAACAAGCCCGGCGCAGGCGGCATCTTGGGCGCCTCGGCCATGGTGACGGCCAAGCCCGATGGCTACACCTTGACCCAATTGCCATTGGGCATTTACCGCTTGCCCCACATGCAAAAAACCAACTTTGACCCGATCAAAGACATCACCCACATCGCCTGCTTGACGGGCTACACGTTCTGCTTGGCGGCGTCCATGGACGCGCCCTTCAAAACCTTGCAAGAGATGGTGGCCTACGCCAAAGCCAATCCGGGCAAGCTGGAGTATGGCCACACCGGCACCGGCACCACACCGCACTTGGCAATTGAGGAGTTCAGCCAAAAAGCGGGCATGGTGCTCAACCCGATTCCCTACAAAGGCGCCGCAGAAATTGTCCAGGCCCTCTTGGGCGGGCACATCCGCTTGATGAGCAGCACCACCGAAATTTTCCCGCTGGTCAAAGAAGGCAAGCTGCGTTTGTTGGCCACCTTGGGCAGCAAACGCACCAAGGCCTTTCCCGATGTGCCCACCGTCAAAGAAAGTGGTTGGGACACAATTTCTGAATCCCCGTTTGGCATTGGCGGGCCCAAGGGCATGGACCCTGCGGTGGTGCGCGTGCTCAACGAGGCCTTGCGAAAAACCTTGGATGACCCCAAGGTGACCGAGACGCTGGACCGTTTTCACCAACCCGTGATCTACATGAACAGCGAGGACTACACCAAGTACGCACAGCGCACTTTCGAGGCCGAGCGCGCCACGGTCGAGCGCTTAGGTCTGGCCAAGAAG
The DNA here is from genome assembly GCA_947447235.1 of Comamonadaceae bacterium. Taxonomy (GTDB): domain Bacteria; phylum Pseudomonadota; class Gammaproteobacteria; order Burkholderiales; family Burkholderiaceae_C; genus Limnohabitans. The sequence continues at coordinate 3,676 of CANFJA010000097.1, read as the reverse complement.
ACCTAAGACTTCGGCGGGCGGTTGACCAAAACAATGCCCACGGTCACCCCCACCAGCGCCACGACCAATGCAGGCGTGATGGCTTCGCCCAACCACAAAGCACCTGACAACAGAGCAAATACCGGGGTGAGAAACACAAACGCGTTCAAACGCGTGGCAGGGTAGTGACGCAGCAGCCACATCCACACCAGGTAACTGGCAAATGCACCGACCACGGTTTGGACAGCCAATGAGATTTGGGCAAAGGGGCTGAATGTTGGCGGCCATGACTCGCCCAACAGCCAAGACACGAGAGGCAGCAAACAACTGCTGACACCCACTTGGTAGAAGAGCATTTTTTCGGCGCTCAAACTGGCGATGCGGGTGCTGCGAATCACCACCGTGGTCAAGCCCCACAGCACCCCGGCGCCAATGGCATACGCGTCCCCCAACCACACCCAGTGGGCATCGGCGCCTGCGGTTTGCAGGCCGTCTTTGAGGGCCAAGCCCACGGACACAAAAGCCAATCCGAGGCCGAGCCATTGGACCCAGCGCAAGCGCTCAGACTTGACGCGCAATGGCAGCAACAGGGCCACCCAAAACGGCGCCGTGTACAAAAACAAGGTCAGACGCGAAGCGCTGGTGTGCGCCAGCCCTAAGTAGATGCAGGCGAACTCGCCGCAAAACAAAATGCCTGCCAACAAGCCGGGCCACAAGCTGCCGTCTGGCGTCATCAACGGCGTCCCGCGCACGCGGCACCACAGCCACAGCAAGGCCGTGGCACAGGCAAAGCGGATGGCCACTTGCAAGACCGGTGGTATCTCGGCCAGAGTTACTTTCACCAAGACCTGTTGCATGCCCCAAAACAAGCAGCACAACAAAAGCAAGCCCATGGCCAAGGGGTCAAGGTGAGTGCGGCGTGTGTCCATAGGATTGAACTTAACATGGATCTCTGTCTCTTCCCGGTCCCTGCCCCATGCAACGACGTGCTTTCAATCAATATGTGCAACGCAGCGCGTTGGCCTTGGCGCTCGCGCCTTGGAAGGGCGCATTGGCCGATCCGCTGGCGCGCGCCCATGCCTGGCGTGTCTCGCCGTTTGCTTTGGGTGTGGCCAGTGGACGGCCGCGCGCAGAGTCGATGGTGTTGTGGACACGGCTGATCGTGTCCGACGAAGACCGCGCTGTGTTGGGCGACACCAGCCTGCGCGTGCAGGTGGAGGTGTTTGCCGATGCGGGCTTGAAGCGCCGCGTGCACCGCGCCGAAGTGTTGACCGATGCCAGCCGTGGTCACAGCGTGCATGTGCACCTGCAGCAGCTGCAAGCCGCCACCGATTATTGGTACCGCTTTCGCCAAGGCGATGCGTTCAGTGCTGTGGGCCACACCCGTACCGCACCGGCCCCCAACGCCGACGTGCGCCAGTTGCGCATCGCGCTTGCCTCGTGTCAGCACTACGAGCAAGGCCAGTATGTGGCGCACCAAGACATCGCCCAGCAGTCGCTCGACCTCGTGTTGTTTGTGGGCGACTACATCTACGAAAGCAGCAACCCGCAATACGCGCTGCGCAAGCACAGTGGGCCAGAACCCAAAACTTTGGTGCAGTACCGCGAGCGCTACGCCCAATACAAACGCGACCCGATGCTGCAAGCCGCGCATGCGGCGCACCCCTGGGTGCTGATGTGGGACGACCACGAAGTGGTCAACGACTACGCCAACGACCAAGACCGCAACTACACCGACCCGCAACAGTTTTTGTTGCGCCGCGCCGCCGCTTACCAAGCCTATTTTGAACACCAACCGGTGTTGTTGGGGCCAGACCTCAACAGCCCATCCGCTGCATCGATGCGGCTCTACGACCAACTCAGTTGGGGCCAGTTGGCCGACCTGTGGACGTTGGACTGCCGTCAATACCGCAGTCCCCAGGCCTGCCGCGACCCGGTGCGCGGCGGCGGACGCATGGTCACCCAGTGCGAGGCCTTGGACGATCCGCAGCGCAGCATGTTGGGCGCCACGCAAGAGCGCTGGCTGAACCAAACCTTGAGTGCCTCCAAGCGCACCTGGAAGCTGCTCGGTCAGGCCACCTTGGTTGCCCCCACCAGCATTCCCGCGCCCGTGGGGCGCGCCACTTACACCGATGCCTGGGACGGTTATCCGCAGGCCCGCCAGCGTTTGTTGCAGACAGTGGTGGATGCGCGCTTGCACAACGTCGTCACCTTGGGCGGTGATGTGCACATGAACGTGGCCAGCAATTTGCGTTTGGTGCCCAACGACCCAGCCTCGCCCATCGTGGCCAGCGAGTTCGTCACCACGTCCATCACCTCACGCGGCATGGGCGACAACGTGCTGGCGGTCATCAAAGCCAGCAACCCAGACCTGGTGCATGCCCGTGCCGACGAGCGCGGCTACAGCCTGATCACCGTCACACCCGAGCAGGTGCGCTGTGACTTCAGAACCACCGCGAATCCTGCGGGCAGCGAGGCGGGTATGAAGCTCCAGGCCAGCTTTGTGGTGAACAAAGACAAGGCTGGCGTGCAAAGTTTGTGATGCCTTCAGGTGCTCTTTGTGCGCGTCTCTTTTTATAAAGAGACGGTGATGGGGTCGCTAAACCACGCTCTTGTGGACGCCTCCCATTGCGTCAAGGAGGTGCCCCGTGGCTCAATTTCCCAAACTCAATGCCCGTGCTTATGACCAAGCGCGCCAAGACATTCGCAACGGCGATGTGCTCATGGCCAGTGGTTCGTACATGTTTTCCAAGTTGATTCAAAAAGCCACCAACTCCTGTTGGAGCCATGTGGCGTTTGTGATGCGACTCGACGAAATTGACCGCGTGATGGTGCTCGAGAGCATCGAAGGCAAAGGCGTGCGCACCGTGCCGCTGAGCGAGTACGTGAAAAACTTCGAAGGCACCGGTGAGGGTTACAAAGGACGGCTGGCGATTGGACGGCACCAGAGTTTTGAAGCCCAAGCCACCCCACCCAAATTGCGCGCCATGGCGCAGTTTGCGGTGGACCGTTTTGCACGACCTTATGACGAAGAAGAAATCGCGCGCATCACCGCCCGCATCGTGGGCTCGTTCATCGGCTTCAAGAAAGGTGAGATCAAACGCAACGAGGAATACATCTGCTCAGAGTATGTGTTCGAGTGCTACAAACAAATGGGCTTGAACATTGCGTACGACAAACGTGGGTTTGTCGCGCCGGCTGACTTTGCCAACGATGCCAACATGCAACTGCTGTGGGAGCTGGATGTCGCACGCTTGCCTTGACCCTGTGCGCTGATCTGTAAAAATACAGCGCATGCGACGCAGCGCGCGTCATCCTCCACCCACCGAGAAAGCTTCTTCATGTCTTTGATCGAAATTCGCAAGCGTTGCCTGATCGTCGAAACCACCTACCACGAAGGGGGCCCCGTGGTGGACAAGCCGCTCAAACTGGCGGCGTCGTGCGCGGTCATTCGCAACCCCTATGCCGGTCGTTACGAGCCCGACCTGATGCCCTTCATGGCCGAGTTGCGCAGCTTGGGCACCTTGCTGGCGCAAGAGTTGGTGGACACCTTGGGCAAAGACAACATCGAGGTCTACAGCAAAGCGGCCATCGTGGGCGTCAACGGCGAGATGGAGCACGGGGCGGTCTGGCACGAAGCTGGCGGCTGGGCCATGCGCTCGGTCTTGGGCGAGCCCAAGTCGATGGTGCCCGCCGT
>CANFJA010000096.1 GCA_947447235.1 Comamonadaceae bacterium | reverse complement strand
CGCTTGAATTTGGCTGGCGCTCAGGGGTGGGGTGTCGGTGGTTTGCAAACAGGCCAGGCGTGCGGTCTCTTCCAACTCTTCGAGCGTGGCCATGGCCGCAGCAGGCGAGTCGTGCCACACATTGGGGCCTAGGCGCGCGAGCATGACGGCGCGAATGGGCGTGCCTTGTTCGCCATAGCGGGTGATGGTGTGCGCCACGGCCTCGGCGGCTTGTGCGTCGCCAGGGCGGTGGTAGTCGATCACGGGCACGTGGCCGACTTTCATCACAAAGTAGGGGGTGAGGGCGGGCAGCAACTCTTGCGGGGCGGCGAAGGTGCTTTGCGTCAGGCCCGCATGCGACGCGCGCAAGGTCAGCGCCACGCAGTGGGTGCTGTGGGTGTGGATGACGCAGGCGGTGTGCGCATCAAACGCCCGCGCCGCTGCATAGATGCGGGTGTGCAGGGCGATGGTTTTGCTGGCCTTGTCGCCGCTGAGCTGTTGGCCGTGTGCATCGAGCTTGGCCAAGCGTGCGGGGTCGAGAAAGCCCAAGCAAGCGTCGGTGGGGGTGATCAAAAAACCGTCGTCCAAGCGCACGCTGATGTTGCCCGCCGTGGCGTGCACATAGCCCCGTGCAAACAGGCTCTGGCCGACGCGGCAGATCTCTTCTCGGGCTTGGTTTTCGGTCATGGTGTTGCAGGTGGCAAGGGCGGTTGAGTTGGAAGGTCAGTGCTGGAGTTGCGCCAAGGCTTTGGTGAAGAAGTCTTCGCTGCCAAAGTTGCCCGACTTGAGCGTGAGGTGCACCGGCCCGGCTGAGGTGTGCGCGTGGCACCATGGCACGCCGGGGTCGATTTGCGGGCCGATGTGCAGTTGCGTGATGCCCAGGGCTTGCACGCAAGCGCCCGAGGTTTCGCCACCGGCCACCACCCATTGGCGAACGCCCAGGGCCAGCAAACCGCGTGTGATGTCGGCCAAGGTGTGTTCCACCAGGGCTCCCGCAGCGTCCACACCCAGTTGGGCTTGCACGGCTTTGACGGCCTCGGGCTCTGCCGTGGCATACACCAGCACCGGGCCTGAGGCCAAGTGGGGCGCAGCCCAGGCGCAGACCTGGGCCACCACCTCGGCTGCAGCCTCTGGGCTGCGGGCCAACACCAAGGGGTCAAGGGCAAACGCGGGACGACCCGTGGCGATGAAGTGCGCCACTTGGCCACGTGTGGCGGTGGAGCAGCTGCCCGAGACGATGGCCTGCGCGCCGCTGGCAGCGGGCAACTGGCTGGCGCTGGGGTTGGCGCTCAAGCCAAAGTTAGCGGGCAAGCCAATGGCCACCCCTGAGCCCGCGGTGACCAAGGGCAGGTTTTTCAAGGCTGGTCCCAAGCGCCGCAAGTCGTCGTTGCTGACGGCATCGACCACGGCCAAGCGCACGCCTTGGGCTTGGAGCTCGGCCATGCGCGCAAGCACCGCCTGCGCGCCTTGCGCCACGCAGCGGTGGTCGATCAAACCGACTTGGCCTTTTGACTGCGCTTGCAGCACGCGCACCAGGTTGGCGTCGTGCATGGGGGTGAGCGGGTGGTCTTGCATGCCCGACTCGTTGAGCAGCACATCGCCCACAAACAAATAGCCTTTGAAGACGGTGCGCCCGTTGTCGGGGAAGGCCGGCGTGGCAATGGTGAAGTCAGTGCCGAGTGCGGCCATCAAGGCCTCGGTCACCGGACCAATGTTGCCCTCGGCGGTACTGTCAAAGGTAGAGCAGTATTTGAAATAAATCTGCTCGGCACCCTGGGCTTGCAGCCACTGCAAGGCGTCGAGCGACTGCGCGATGGCCTGCGCGGGTGGGATGGTGCGCGACTTGAGTGCCACCACCACCGCGTCCACCTCGGCGCCTAACTCGGCGTTCAATGGCTCGGTGGGCACCCCGATGGTTTGCACCACCCGCATGCCGGCGCGCACCAGGTTGTTGGCCAGGTCGGTGGCGCCGGTGAAGTCGTCGGCAATGCAGCCTAAGCGGATGGTGTGTGACATGGCGCGCGCGCTTTACTTGAAGCCCATCACATGGGGCAGCCAGTTGCTCAGCGCTGGCACAAAGGTCAGCACCACCAGCACCGCGCCGTGGGCCCAGAGGAAGGGGGTGAGCTCGCGCGTCAAGTCAGACAAGGGCACGCGTGACACATTGGAGGTGACAAACAGCAAACCGCCCACGGGTGGGGTGATCATGCCCAGCGTCAAGTTGTAGATCACCACCATGGCAAAGTGGATCGGGTCGATGCCGACTTTGGCCGCCACGGGGGCCAAGATGGGTACCAGCACCATCACGCCAGGCAGCGGCTCGATGAAGATGCCAAACAGCAGCAAGAACACGTTGATGACGATCAAAAAGGTCCAGGGCGACAACTGCATGTCGGCAATCCAAGTGGCCACGATTTGCGGCACACCTTCGATGGTGAGCACCCAGGCAAACGAGGCCGACATGCCAATGATCAACAACACCGAGGCGGTCAAGAGTGCCGAGCGCGACAAGATGTCGGGCACGGCCTTCCACTCGAGCGTGCGGTAGACGTATTTGCCGCACAAGAGCGCGTAAAACACGGCCACCACCGAGGCCTCGGTGGGGGTGAACCAACCGGCGCGCATGCCGCCCAATATGATCACGGGCAGCAAGATGGCGGGCATGGCCTTCCAGGTGGTTTGCCACATTTCGCTGCGCGTGGGAAATTCGTCGTCGCCTTTGTAGTTGCGTTGCTTGGAGACATACCAGTTCACGCCGCACATGGCCACAGCAATCAGCACGCCCGGAATCAAACCCGCCACAAACAGGGCGCCCACCGACACGTTGTCGTCGGCCAAGGCGTAGATGATCATGATGATCGAGGGTGGAATGATGGGGCCCACGATGGCGGTGGACGCGGTGAGTGCGGCTGCATAGGCGCGGCCATAACCGGCTTTGTCCATCATGCGAATCAGCATGGAGCCGGGGCCTGCCGCATCGGCCAAGGCCGAGCCGGAAATGCCGGAGAAGAAGGTGAGCGACACCACGTTGGTGTAGCCCAGGCCGCCACGCTTGTGGCCGACGAACTGACCGGCAAACTTGAGCAGTACCTCAGTGAGCGACCCGCCGCTCATCAGCTCAGCCGCCAAGATGAAAAACGGCACGGCCATGAGCGGGAAGCTGTCGATGCCGGTGAAGGTTTCTTTCAGCAGCACGATGAGCGGGAAGTTGCCCGACACCAGCAAGGCGGTGACGGTGGACAGGCCCAGCGCAAACGCCACCGGCACGCCGATGGCCAGGTAAATACAGGCCGAGATGAGGAGAATGACACTGGCGTTCATAGGGAGGCACTCGCGGTGGCGTCAAAGTGGGCGTCGGCGGCGAACTGGCGGTCCATCACGTAGTCGCGCACGATCAGCAACCAATGGATCAAGGTCATGGCCATGCCAATGGGCAAGGCCGCGTAAATGTAGGCAAACGAAATTTGCGTGGCCGGGGTTTGCTGGTACTGGGTGCGGTCCATGTATTCGAGCCCGAACCAAATGAAGAACACAAACAGGCCGGTGAGCAACAGCGCAATCACTGCGCGCATGGCAATGGCCACGGGGCGGGGCAAGCTGTCTTGCAGGTTTTCTACCGCGATGTGGCCACCGTAGCGCAGCACAGGGCCGCAGCCGATGAAGGTGAGCCAAATCATCATGTGGCGCGCCACCTCTTCGGCCCACTCGATGGATTGGCTGGTGGTGTAGCGCAACACCACGTTGGCAAAGATGATGACCGACATCACCGCCAACATGACGATGAGCACCCATCGGTTGGTGGCTAAAAAGTAGCGTTCAAAAGTTTTCATGTCAGTTGTCGTGGTGTGGGCATGTGGAAGGACCATCAAAAAAGCGGGAGGCGAAGTGCCAGGCACTTCGCGCCCCCGCCTTGAGCCTCAGGCCTTGTGAGAGGCCGGGCGCTTATTTGACGTCTTGGATTTTGCGTATGTTGTCGGCGCCAAACTCTTTGGAGTATTCGGCGTACACCGTGCGCAGCGAGTTACGGAAAGCAGGGCCGTCGACTTTGCGCACCACGGTCATGCCTTCTTTTTCCAGCTGTGCCACGCCGCTGGCTTCGTCATCGTTGACCTTTTTACGCTGTGCCACGGTAGCGCTTTTGGCGGCTGCGTAGAACACTTTTTTGTCGGCATCGCTGAGCTTGTTCATCACGCGGGGCGAGGTGATCAGCAAGGCGGGCGAGTACACGTGGCCGGTGAGCGACAAATGCTTTTGCACTTGCGAGAACTTGGAGGCCAAGATCACGGGGATCGGGTTTTCTTGACCGTCCACAGTGCCTTGTTGCAGGGCGCCAAACACTTCAGGGAAAGCCATGGGCGTGGGCTGAATGCCAAACGCACGGTAGCCGTCCATGTGGACCTTGTTTTCCATGGTGCGCATCTTCAGGCCCGCAGCATCTTCGGGCTTGACGATGGCGCGCTTGTTGTTGGTCATGTGGCGAAAGCCGTTCTCGGTCCAAGACAAGGCGACCAAACCCTTGGAGGGGAACTTGGTCAGGATGTCTTGGCCAATGGGGCCGTCCAAGGTGTGGCGGGCGTGGTCGTAGTCACGAAACAGAAAGGGGATGTCCACGATCTTGACTTCGGGCACAAAGTTGCCCACAGGCCCTGTAGAGGTGTTGACGAAATCGAGCGTGCCCAGTTGCACGGCTTCGATCATTTCGCGCTCGCCGCCCAAGGCGCTGCTGGGGAACTGCTGGCACTTGTAGCGACCTTGCGTGCCTTTTTCAATCTCGTCGCAAAACGCGGTGCTGCCCACGCCGTAGTGCGAGGCTTGGGTGGTGGGGTAACCAATTTTCAGCACGGTTTGGGCTTGGGCACCCACGGCGGTCAGCAAGCCCACCAGCAAGGTGCTGAGGGCGGTTAATTTGAATTGGGTTGTCATGACAAGGTCTCCTTTAGAAATGCGTCGATTATGGCCAAGGCCGAATCAGGGGGTGCTAGTGGTTTTCGCGTGCGCTTGCAAGAACGCGAGCATGGCGCTGGCCACGTCCTGCGGGGCTTCGCGTTGCGGGAAGTGGCCTGCACCTTCGATCACCTGGCGTTGGTAGGGGCCGCTGAAAAAGTGTTCTTTGCCTTCAGACCCGGCAGGGACGTTGCAACTGTCGGCGCCGCCGTGCAAGACCAAGGTGGGCACGGACAGCACGGGCGCGGGGTTGAGGGCCGCATCGTCTGCGGCATAGGCCGGGTCGCCCGACGCATGGCCCCAGCGGTGGCGGTAAGAGTGCAGCACGATCTCGGGCCAGTCGGCGTTGTCAAACGCATTGGCGGTGGCTTCGAATTCGGCTGTGCTGTACCAACCCTCGGGGGCCCAGGTGTCCCACATCATTTGGGTGAAGCGGCGCCGGTCATGGTGCACGCTGTCGGCGCCACGCGGGGTGGCCATGTACCAGTGGTACCAGTAGTTGCGGGCTTGTTCCAGGCTGAGCGCTTGGTCTGGGCTGTTGGTGCCGTAACCGACCGACATCATCACCAAGTGGCTGGCGATGCCGGGTGCCAGCCCACAGGCGTTGGCCGCGGCGCGTGCGCCCCAGTCGTGGCCGGCCAGCACGGGTTGATGCAAGTTCAAGGCGTGGACCAACTCCACCAGGTCACGGCCCAAGGCCGCGAGTTGGCCGGTGCGCGGTGTGTCGGGTTTTAAAAATGTGGTGGGCGAAAAGCCGCGCAGTGCGGGCACGATGACGCGGTAGCCAGCCTCCGCCAGCGCGGGCGCTACCGCAGCCCAGCAGCGCGTGCTGTCGGGCCAACCGTGTAGCAAGACGATGGCGTGTTCAGCCTGCGGGTTCCACTCGTCGTAGGCCACGCGCAAGACGGAGGTGTCGACGGTTTTCATGACTTGGCGGGCAGCTCGATGCCGGGGAAGATTTTGATCACGGCGCTGTCGTCTTCGCGCGCAAAGCCAGCGGTGGAGGCTTGCATGAACATTTGGTGCGCAGTGCTCGAGAGCGGCAGCGGGAATTTGCTGGCGCGCGCCATGTCGAGCACCAGGCCTAGGTCTTTGACGAAGATGTCTACCGCCGACAAAGGCGTGTAGTCGCCCGCCAGCACGTGGGCCATGCGGTTTTCAAACATCCAGCTGTTGCCGGCGCTGTGGGTGATCACCTCGTACAAGGCGTCGGGGGCCACGCCTTCGCGCAAGCCCAGTGCCATGGCTTCGGCAGCGGCGGCTATGTGCACGCCGGCCAACAACTGGTTGATGATTTTGACTTTGCTGCCCGCGCCCGCGCTGTCGCCGAGCTTGTAGACCTTGGCCGCCATGGCGTGCAACAAGGCCTCGCATTTGGCATAGGCCTCGGGCTTGGCGGCCGTCATCATGGTCATGTCGCCGCTGGCGGCTTTGGCGGCACCGCCGGAGATCGGCGCGTCGACATACAGCAGGCCGAGCTGTTCCAAGCGCGCTTCGAGAGCCACTGACCAATTGGGGTCAACGGTGGAGCACATCACAAACACGCTGCCGGGCTTCATGGCTGCGGCACAGCCTGAGCCGTCGGCGTTTTTGCCAAACAGCACCTCTTCGGTTTGCGCCGCGTTGACCACCACCGAGATCACCACCTCGCAGGCTGAACCCAGTTCGGCCAGTGATGCGCAGGCCACGCCGCCCTGGCGCGCAAAGGCTTGGGCCACGTCATGGCGCACGTCAAAGACATGCACGGCATGACCGGCACGGCGCAAGGACGCGGCCATGCCGCTGCCCATGGCGCCAAGACCCACCAAGCCGACGTTCAAGTTTGCAGTGGTGCTCATGGTGTGCTTTCTGGGTGAACGCTCAGG
>CANFJA010000095.1 GCA_947447235.1 Comamonadaceae bacterium | reverse complement strand
TTCTTCTGGCGTCAAGGTGGTTTCACCTTTGGGTGTGACCTTGCCCACCAGCGTGTCGCCGGGTTGCACTTCAGCACCCACGTAGATGATGCCGGAGTCGTCCAAACGGTTGAGTTGTTGCTCAGCAAGGTTAGGAATGTCGCGTGTGATTTCTTCGGCCCCCAACTTGGTGTCGCGCGCCATCACCACGAGTTCTTCGATGTGGATCGAGGTGTAGCGGTCTTCTGCCACCACGCGCTCGCTGATCAAAATCGAGTCTTCGAAGTTGTAACCGTTCCATGGCATGAAGGCGATCAGCATGTTTTGACCGATGGCGATTTCGCCCAGATCAGTCGACGCGCCGTCAGCAATCACGTCACCCTTGGCAATCTTGTCGCCGCGCTTGACGATGGGACGCTGGTGGATGTTGGTGTTTTGGTTGGAGCGTTGGTACTTGATGAGGTTGTAGATGTCCACACCCACTTCACCCGCCAAGGCTTCGACGTCGTTCACGCGCACCACCACGCGGGTGGCGTCGACATAGTCGACCACACCACCACGGCTGGCGGTGACCACCGTGCCCGAGTCGATCGCAGCGACACGCTCGATGCCAGTACCGACCATGGGTTTTTCAGGACGCAACACAGGCACGGCTTGACGTGACATGTTGGCACCCATCAAGGCGCGGTTGGCGTCGTCGTGCTCCAAGAATGGCACCAGGGATGCCGCCACTGACACGATCTGAGCGGGCGACACGTCCATGTACTGGATGCGCTCGGCTCCGCACAGAATCGATTCGCCGTTGGCACGGGCAGAAACCAGTTCACCAATCAGTTGGCCGTTTTTGTCGAGTGCCGCGTTCGCCTGCGCAATGACGTACTTTCCTTCTTCAATGGCCGACAGGTAATCGATGTCCATCGTGACCTTGCCTTCGACCACGCGACGGTAGGGGGTTTCAATGAAACCGTACTCGTTCAAACGGGCGTAAAGGGCCAGTGAGTTGATCAAACCGATGTTAGGACCTTCAGGCGTTTCAATCGGGCACACACGACCGTAGTGGGTCACGTGCACGTCACGCACTTCAAAGCCTGCACGTTCGCGGGTCAAACCACCTGGGCCCAAGGCCGACACGCGGCGCTTGTGGGTGATCTCGGCCAGCGGGTTGGTCTGGTCCATGAACTGCGACAACTGCGACGCACCGAAGAACTCTTTGAGTGCGGCAGAGATGGGCTTGGAGTTGATCAAGTCGTGGGGCATGAGCGGCTCTTGCTCGGCTTGTCCCAAACGCTCTTTCACGGCTTTTTCGATACGTGCCAAACCTGTGCGGTATTGGTTTTCGGCCAATTCGCCCACGCAACGCACGCGGCGGTTGCCCAAGTGGTCGATGTCGTCAACTTCACCGCGACCGTTGCGCAAGTCCACCAAGATTTTGACCACCGACAAAATGTCGTCGTTGGTCAACACCATGGGGCCTGTCGATTCGGCTGTACCGACTTTGGCATTGAATTTCATTCGGCCTACGCGCGACAAATCGTAGGTGTCGGGGTTGTAGAACAAGCGCTGGAACAGGGCTTGCACAGCATCTTCGGTCGGTGGCTCGCCAGGGCGCATCATGCGATAGATGGCCACACGTGCAGCAAACTCATCCACGGTCTCGTCGATGCGCAGGGTCTGCGACATGTAGGTGCCTTGGTCGAGCTCGTTGGTGTAGATGCACTGCAAGTCTTGAACGCCGGCTTCGCGCAATTTCTTGAGCAAGGCTTCGGTCAATTCGTCGTTGGCGCGAGCGATCAATTCGCCGGTGTCGCTGTCGATGATGTTCTTGGCGACCACGCGGCCGATCAAGAAATCTTCAGGCACGCTGATGTGCGTGGTGTTGCTTTGCTCCAACTCGCGGGTGTGACGCGCGGTCACGCGCTTGTCTTTGGCCACAATGACTTTGCCCGATTTGTCGGTGATGTCAAAGCGTGCCACTTCACCGCGCAAACGCTCGGCCACAAATTCCATTTGTGCACCGGTGTCCATCAGGCGGAAGTTGTCGTTCACAAAGAAGTTGGCCAAAATGGTTTCTGGCGTCAGGCCAATGGCCTTCAACAAAATCGTGACGGGCATCTTTCGGCGACGGTCAACGCGGAAATACAGCAAGTCTTTGGGATCGAATTCGAAGTCGAGCCATGAACCGCGGTAAGGAATGATGCGCGCGCTGAACAAGAGCTTGCCCGAGCTGTGGGTCTTGCCCTTGTCGTGTTCAAAGAACACGCCAGGTGAGCGGTGCAACTGAGACACGATCACACGCTCGGTGCCGTTGATGATGAAGGAGCCTTTGTCGGTCATCAAAGGCACTTCGCCCATGTAGACCTCTTGTTCTTTGACTTCTTTGACCACCTTGGACTGTGGGGTCGACGACTCACGGTCGTAAATGATCAGTTGCACGCGCGCGCGCACAGCCGACGAGAACGTCAGACCACGGGTTTGACATTCGCGCACATCAAATGCAGGCTTGGCCAAGTTGTACTCAAGGTACTTCATCTCGACAAAACCGTTGTGCGAGACGATGGGGAAAGCCGCTTCAAAAGCAGCTTGCAAACCCTCTTGGGTGCGCTTTTTGGGTGCGACATCTGCTTGCAAAAACGCGGTGTAGGCGTCTTTTTGCATCTGTAACAAATAAGGAACTTCCAGCACGCTGTCGCGGCTTCCGAAACTCTTGCGGATGCGCTTGCGTTCGGTGTATGAATAGGCCATGAGATCTCCGGGCTTGATCTTTCAGAACTGTTTGCTGCATGAAACACATCTGTGATTCACACAACAGGCTTGGCGGCTGGCCTCTACCAGCGTTGGCGGACGGTTGCGCATTGCACGCAACCCGAACCAAGGCATCTTCTGCAGTTGGGGTCAGAAGACACTCAAAAACATCTTGGGGAATTTTCGACACCCTATCGGTTGCCGTTAACCAGCCCCAAGCCGGTTTTTGAGTGCGCTCTGTGAGCACAAAAGGCTGAACAGAGTTCAGCCTTCATGTAAATCGATTTTGACGCTTGGCGAGAGGGTGTCAGTTTGCTGGGAGATGCGCAACCGTACTCAGGTACGGTGAGCATCGCAGCAGCAAAATGGCCCCGCGCAGCAACGTCAAAACGATTTACTTCAGTTCGACCTTGGCGCCAGCTTCTTCCAGCTTCTTCTTGGCTGCTTCAGCGTCAGCCTTAGACACGGCTTCTTTGACAGCCTTGGGTGCACCGTCGACCATGTCTTTGGCTTCTTTCAAGCCCAAGCCGGTGATTTCACGCACGGCCTTGATCACGGACACTTTGTTGGCGCCGGCTTCCATCAACATGACGTTGAATTCAGTCTGCTCTTCTGCAACTGCAGCACCACCACCGCCAGCGGCAGCAGGAGCCGCCATCGCAGCAGCGCTCACACCAAATTTCTCTTCGATGGCTTTCACCAGTTCGTTGAGTTCCATGACCGTCATGCTGTCGAGCGCGGTCAAAAATGCGTCTTTATCGAATGCCATTTTTAATTCCTAACAATTGGTTAATACAGAAAAGCTGGCCTTAAGCGGCAACAGCTTCGCCTTCGCCTTTTTTGGCCGCCAGAGCGCCCAACACCACTGCGGTGCGAGACATAGGCGACATCAACAAGCCACACAACTGGGCCAGCAACACTTCTTTCGAAGGAATGCTTGCGAGTTGCTTCACGCCATTGACGTCTAAGGCTTTGCCTGCAAATGCACCTGCGCGAATGACCAACTTGTCGTTGGTTTTCGCGAAGTCAGTCACCACCTTAGCGGCAGCCACAGCATCGACAGAGAAGCCATAGATCAGCGGGCCGGTCATCTGGTCGGCGACAACTTCAAACTGGCTGCCAGCCACAGCGCGGCGTGCCAGCGTGTTTTTCAACACGCTCAAGGTCACACCAGTGCTGCGCGCTTTGCTGCGCAATTGGGTCATGTCTGCCACCGAGATGCCGCGGTACTCCGCCATCACCAGCGTTTGAGCTTGAGCGGCGAGTGTGGTCACTTCAGAAACGACCGCTTCTTTCTCACTGCGATTCAGACTCAAGGTCTACTCCTTTAAATGTGTCCTCGAGCGTTTGCTCTTTGACACGCCACTTTGTCAGCGACCTAACTGTCAGGAAAAAATCCATTTCAGCGGGATCGCCATCTGCGTTGGTCATTCAATTAAGCATGGTCCAGCCACACACCAACGGTCTTGGATGGCCCGGTGCTACGCAAAAGCTTGGCACCAGCCCACCACTCTGAGTCACGCTTGCACATGACCCAGATTTTTGAACGCTGTTTAGGCGCTCAAAGATTGAATGTCTACGCGAACACCAACGCCCATCGTGGACGATACGGCGAGCTTGCGCAGGTACACACCCTTGCTCGAAGCAGGTTTAGATTTGTTCAGCGCTTCCACCAAAGCAGCCAAGTTGCCCTGGAGCTTGTCGGTGTCGAATGAACGACGACCGATGGTGGCGTGCACGATGCCAGCCTTGTCGACACGGAACTGCACTTGACCTGCTTTGGCATTTTTCACAGCCGTTGCAACGTCAGGCGTCACAGTGCCAACTTTGGGGTTAGGCATCAAACCACGTGGACCCAAGATTTGGCCCAAGGTACCCACCACGCGCATGGCGTCAGGTGCAGCGATTACCACGTCAAACGGCATATCGCCTGCTTTGACCATGGCAGCCAAGTCGTCCATGCCCACGATGTCAGCGCCCGCAGCCTTGGCTTCTTCAGCCTTGGCGCCTTGTGCAAACACCGCCACACGTGCCGTTTTGCCTGTGCCGTTGGGCAACACGACAGCGCCACGCACCACTTGGTCGGACTTCTTGGCATCAATGCCGAGTTGCACCGCCACATCGATGGACTCGTCGAACTTGGCAGTGGCGCACTCTTTGACGATGCCAATGGCAGCGTTCAAGGGATACAGCTTGTTGCTGTCAACTTTGCCTTCGAAGGCTTTTTGTTTTTTGGTCAATTTAGACATTTACACGCCCTCCACAGTCACACCCATCGAGCGGGCAGAACCGGCGATGATGCGCACAGCTGCGTCCAAGTCGGCGGCCGTCAAGTCGCTCATCTTGGCTTTGGCAATGTCCTCGAGTTGCGCACGTGTGATCTTGCCTACTTTGTCGACGTGCGGACGGGCGGAGCCCTTGTCGAGCTTGATGGCTTTTTTGATCAAGGTGGTCGCTGGAGGCGTCTTGATGATGAAGGTGAAGGACTTGTCTGCAAACGCAGTGATCACCACTGGCAATGGCAGGCCGGGCTCCACGCCTTGGGTCTGGGCGTTGAACGCCTTGCAGAATTCCATGATGTTCAAACCGCGCTGGCCCAATGCAGGGCCAATAGGCGGCGATGGATTGGCTTTACCAGCTGGCACTTGCAGCTTGATGAAGCCGACGATTTTTTTCGCCATGCTTTTCTCCTTGCGGGTACAAACGCCTTGGGCCTTCAAGGCCCGAGGCTCCCCGGGGGTTAACGACTCACTTCAACAGCTTGGCACCGAGTCGGGAAGTGCCAAACCAAACCTCGCAAAACTCAATCAGGTTTTTTCAACCTGGCCAAATTCCAATTCGACCGGCGTGGCACGACCAAAAATGGTCACGGACACACGCACTTTGTTTTTCTCGTAGTTGACTTCTTCGACCGTGCCGTTGAAGTCGGTGAATGGGCCATCTTTGACGCGCACAAACTCACCCACCATGAACTCCACCTTGTGGCGCGGCTTGTCCACGCCATCTTGCATTTGGCTGACGATTTTCTGCACTTCTGCCTCAGAAATCGGTGCAGGACGATTTTTTGCGCCGCCCACAAAACCTGTGACCTTGTTGGTGTGCTTGACCAAGTGCCAAGACTCGTCATCCATCACCATTTCAACGAATACGTAGCCCGGGAAGAACTTCCGCTCAGCGGTACGACGCTGGCCATTTTTCATCTCGACCACCTCTTCGGTGGGCACCAAGATGCGACCGAATTTGTTGTCCATGCCGGCACGCGCAATGCTCTCGCGGATATTGCGCTCCACAGCTTTTTCCATGCCCGAATAGGCATGCACCACGTACCAACGCAGGTCTGGGTTGGTCGGTGCAGCAGGCTCGGCAGCGGCCGAGGTGTCGATGAGGTCGGTCATTATTTCTTCCAGCCCAGAATCAGGTCGTAAAACACCCATTCAAGGGTTTTGTCGGTGAGCCAAAGGAACAAGGCCATGATCACCACAAAGCCAAACACATACAGCGTCATTTGAATCGACTCTTTGCGGGTCGGCCAAACGACTTTTTTAACTTCACGCCAAGCGTCGCCGCCAAATGCAATCAACTCACGGCCAGGCAAGGACACAGCAAACATCACCACAGCCGCCGCCAAACCCGCCACCAAAGCCAACCATTGGATGATCACGCCCTGCGCAGACAGGGCATAAAACCCAGCCACAGCGGCCACGACCAACAAGGCCACCAGCACCAGCTTGGCTTTGTCAGCAGTCGTCGAGACAGTTTCAATGTTTGCAGCAGACATGAATTAAAGGTGGGTTAGCGATAGACGCGCATTACTCAAAAGACACAGAAGCCCGCCGGTGTGGCGGGCTTGGCAGGGGCGGAGGGAATCGAACCCCCATCGACGGTTTTGGAAACCGCTACTTTACCACTAAGCTACGCCCCTAAACGAATCAGGCAATGATCTTGGCAACCACACCGGCGCCGACCGTCTTGCCACCTTCGCGGATCGCAAAGCGCAGACCTTCTTCCATCGCAATCGGGTGGATCAACTTCACCGTGATCGACACGTTGTCACCCGGCATCACCATCTCTTTGCCTTCTGG
>CANFJA010000094.1 GCA_947447235.1 Comamonadaceae bacterium | reverse complement strand
TGCAAAGCCTCGGTGTGTTCGCGAGCAAATACAAACTCAGCTTGTTTGAAGCCCTGTTCAGCAGCAGCTTGTCCTCGGTGCTCAACGCACGTGCATTGGGCAGCCTGCACGAGTTCGGCCGCTATGTGAACGACCTAGAGTTTCGCGCGCGCCACACCCACGGTGCCGAGGCCGCACGCACCTTTTTGACCGATTGGCTCAAAGACATCGACTACGAAAAACACCTCTACGACGCCGAAGACAGCGAGCAAGTGGCTGCCTCGCGCTGGACCAATGTGATGGAGTTTTGCGACTGGATGTCCCTGCGCTGTGGTGGCGAGATTGACGACGCCGCAGGCGTGACGCTGAGCGGCGAGACCAAAACCTTGCTGGAGGTGGCGCAAACCATCGCCCTGCTATCGACACTGACGGAGCGCGAGAAAGACCAAAACGTGGTCACGCTCTCTACCCTTCATGCCGCCAAAGGCCTAGAGTGGCCGCACGTCATGTTGGTGGGCGTGACGGAGGGCATGTTGCCATTTCGCCTTGACGACGAGCCGGGCACCGAACACACCAACAACAACATCGCGCTGCGCCTGCAAGAAGAGCGCCGCCTCATGTACGTGGGCATCACACGGGCGCAACGCAGCTTGTCGGTCAGTTGGACGCGGCGACGCAAAAAAGGCCGCGACATGATTGCGGCACAACCGAGTCGCTTCATTGCGGAAATGGCTTTGGACAAAACCACCGTCAAAGAAGACCCGCGCGAAAAGCTCAAGGCCTTGCGCGCTGAATTTGCCAAACGCGCCTCAGACGCCAGCGCTGAAACAGCCGCCGCCAACATGCGCAACTGAAACACATGGGACACAATGCGCCGGCTCATCGCTGGATTTTTGTCGCCCAGTCTTTCTGTGCCGCCTAAACTCAGCGCTCACTCAAAACCACCAGGAGACATCACGTGCAAGGAAAAATTGGCTTAGAAGAACACTTTGCGACTCCAGAAACCCTGCAAGACTCGGCTGGTTTTCTCGCCGACGAAAGCTGGACCGAGCTCAGCGCCCGCTTGATCGACATGCAAGAGCGCCGTCTGCGTGAGATGGACGACAACGGCATGGAAATGATGATCCTGTCGCTCAACGCACCCGCCATCCAAGCCATCCACAACCGCAGCCAAGCCATTGAGATGGCCAAACGCGCCAATGACTTTTTGGCCGAACAAGTCGCCTTGCGTCCCAACCGCTTTCAAGGCTTTGCCGCCTTGCCCATGCAAGACCCAGATGCCGCCACCCAAGAGCTGGAGCGTTGCATGAAAGACTTCGGCTTTCGTGGCGCCTTGGTCAACGGCTTTTCTCAAATCGACACGCCTGAAAACGTGGTCTATTACGACGCGCCTCAGTACGAAGGCTTTTGGGCCAAAGCGGAACAACTCGATGCGCCGTTTTACTTGCACCCACGCAACCCGATTTCGTCCTGGGCCCAGATCTACAACGGTCACCCATGGCTGATGGGCCCCACCTGGGCGTTTGCCCAAGAAACCGCGGTGCACGCCTTGCGCTTGATGGCCAGTGGTTTGTTTGACCGTCATCCAGGCTTGAAGATTGTGCTCGGTCACTTGGGCGAAGGCCTGCCCTTCAACATGTGGCGCGTCGACAACCGCAACGGCTGGGTCAAAGCCCCCAAGAGCTACCCCGCCAAAAAACCACTGTCTGACTACTTTCAGCAAAACTTCTGGCTCACCACCTCGGGCAACTTCCGCACGCAGACCTTGATCGACGCCATGATGGAAATTGGGGCCGACCGCGTTTTGTTCTCCACCGACTGGCCATTCGAGAATGTGGACCACGCCTGCAACTGGTTCGATGCAGCCAGCATCAGCGAAGCCGATCGCCTCAAAATTGGCCGCACCAACGCCGTCGATCTGTTCAAGCTGAAGATCTGATCGACCGTCCACAACGCCCTGCCCGCCTGAAGTTTGGCTGACTTCGGCGGGCTTTCTTTGGCCCGCAGCCCAAACCTCAATCGCGGTGGTTGAGCATGTCCATGTTGTCGTAAATGCGCGCCAAGAAGCCACGCAAGGCCTGCGCCTCCTCCCGACTCATGCCAGCCAAGGCGACCCGCTCGTAGAGTTGCGCCAAAGGAATCACGCGGTCCACCACCTCTTCGCCCTTGGGCGTGAGATGCAAGGAGCGCGCGCGTGCATCCACGCTGTCGCGCTCGCGCACCACCAACTTGCGTTTGATCATGGCGTCGATCAAGCGCGACAAGGTGGACGCATCGATCGAGGTGTGGTGCGCCACCTCCCCAATGCGCTGAGAGGGCTGGTGCCGCAAGGTGGCGCACACCCGCCACTCGTTGAGTGTCAGCTTGTGTTGCTTGAGCTCTTGCGTGAACGCCTGCCCCGTCCTGATACCTGCTCTTGCAAGCAAATAAGGGATGGATTCTTGCAGGTCGTGCCTCATGATTTCAATTGCGCCAGCGTCTGATTGAAAGGAAATATCGCATCAGTCTACCCCCTGTTGCTTAAGGGTAAGTCCCCGATTTATTTATCTGCATTTGCACATTTAATTCATCTCTATCGGGTGACGATGCAGCCGCCCCAAGACAGCCAAGGAGCCAGCGCATGAACCGCGATCCATTTCCCCAAGCCGGAACATTCCCGCCCGTGCCATTTGACGCGCCCGGTCGCGTCTCACCCGTGGCGGGCGCCCCTTCTATCGCTCAAATTGGCAACGCAGCACGCGACATGGTGCCCCTGCTGCGCGAACAAGCACGCCAGACAGAACTGGACCGCCGCGTCTCGCCGCAGACCACCGACATGTTCAGAGAAGCTGGTTTTTTCAAGCTGATGCAGCCCGCACGTTTTGGCGGCTACGAATACGGCTTCACCGCCTTCATTGAAGTCATCAGCGAGCTCGGGCGCGGCTGTGCCTCATCGGCCTGGGGCTGCTCGCTGGGCGCCATTCACCAGTGGGCGCTGAGCACCTTTCCAGAACAAGCCCAACAAGATGTGTGGGGCGAGAACCCCAACGCCATCATGTGCGGCTCGTATGCCCCCGCAGCACACGCCGAAAAGGTGGAGGGCGGCTACACCATTCAAGGCCAGTGGCACTGGGCCTCGAACGTGGACAACTCCGATTGGGCGCTGCTGGGCGTGGTGTTTCCTCCGGATGAACCAGGCGGCGTCTCGCCCGGGGCTGGATTTGTGTTGGTGCCACGCTCCGATTGGCGCATCGAAGACAACTGGCACGTGATGGGCCAGGCCGGCACCGGCTCTAAAACAGTGGCCATTGACGCCCCAGTCTTTGTGCCAGCCCACCGGCGGCTCACCTTTGCCGAGGCCTCGTCGAACAACCCGCCCGGTGCAGCCGTCAACACCAACCCCATTTACCGCATCCCTTTTCTGTCGGCTGTGCCCGTGTGCTTGGCGTCTCCCATGCTCGGCAATGCCCAAGGGGCCATTGAAGTGTTTGAAGAACTTTGCGGCACCCGTGTCACCCGGGGCGCGGTGGCCGGCGGCGGCAACCGCCTGAGCCAGTTCTTCCCCGTCCAATCGCGCTTGGCCGAGGCCTATGCGTCGGTCGATGCGGCGCGGCTGCTGCTGTACCGCGACACCACGGAGGTCGAGCAAATGGCCGCCTCAAAGACCATCATCGATGTACCCACCCGCATTCGCAACCGACGTGACCACGCGTTTGCCACCAAGTTGTGCCTTCAGGCGGTGGACGGGCTGTTTTCGAGCGTTGGGGGTGGCGGGCTGATGCTGGACCAACCGCTGCAGCGCATGTGGCGCGATGCCAACATGATCGCTCGCCACATCAGCCTCAACTGGGACGCTGTCTCCTCCATGGTGGGGCAATACCACCTCGGCCTCGAACCCAAAGGCCAGTACTGACCCTGGCCCATACCGCCCATGCTGAAATGCCCCAAGCGCCCCCACTTCCCAGAATGAGACATGACTGACCACACCGACACAGGTTCAAGCCCAGACGCACCGCAAGCCGCAGAAAGCCACCCTCCGTCCTTGGGTTTTCATCGCTTGCTGGACCGTCTCGAACGCATCTCGGGCGTCATCTTCATCCTGGTGGTGGTGCTCAACTTTGCCAGTGCAGTCGGCCGCTATGCCGCCGGCACACCCATCGTGGGCGCCGATGAAGTTCAAGTCTTCACCATGATCTGGTTGATCTTTGTGGGTGCAGCCATTGCGGCGATGAGACGCGCGCATTTGCGCATGGACGTGCTCACCGCGTCTCTGAGCCCTCGACTGGCTTGGTGGCGCCATCTGGGCGAAGTCATCCTGATGCTGGCCGCATGCGCCTTGATGGTTGGGGTCTCTGCAGACTTCACCCACCAGATCTACACCATGGAGCAAAAAAGCGACGCCGCAGAAATTCCCATGTGGTTGCCGCACATCAGTGTGGTGGTCGGCTTTCTCGGCATGCTGCTGTGCAGCCTTCTAGAACTGAAAACCCTGATCACGCAGCGCATCGGCTCATCCACTCGCCCATGACCTACTCACTCGCCCTGCTGCCCGTGGTCTTGTTGCTCTTGGGCATGCCCATTTTCTTGGTGCTGCTCAGTGCCTCAGCTGTCACCGTGCTGTTCGTGATGAGTGTGCCGCTTGCCGCCTTGCACCAAACGCTGTTTGGCGCCGTCGACAGCTTTGCGCTGTTGTCGGTTCCTTTTTTCATCTTCGCGGGTGAGTTGATGGGGCGCGGCAGTGTGGCCAAACGCATCGTCGACATTCTGCAATCGGGCATCGGCTCGGTGCGTGGCAGCCTACCCCTGACCACCGTGGGAACAGCGGCCATCTTTGGTGCCATGTCTGGCGCCAGCGCAGCCACGGTGGCCACGGTGGGGCAATTGATGCTGCCACCCCTCAAAGAACGCGGCTACCCCGACACCTTTCGCGCCGGCCTGATCACGGCCGTGGGTGCCATCGACATCATCATTCCGCCCTCGGTGCCGCTGATCATCTATGCCGCTGCAGCGTCCGAATCCGTGCCCAAGCTTTACGCCGCGGGCGTCATTCCTGGCTTGGTCATTGCCGCCATCTTGGCGGTGTATGTGGTGTGGGTGGCACGCAAGCTCAACATCTCTGATGGGCACCCGTTCTCCCTGCCGGCATTTCTGCACGCGCTGGCGGGCGGCACATGGGCACTGGGTGCGCCTTTCATCATCTTGGGCGGCATTTATGGTGGCTTTGTGTCACCCACCGAATCAGCCGCACTCGCCTGTGTGTATGCCGCCTTTGTGGCGCGCTTTGTTTACAAGGACATGAGCTGGTCCGACATCGTGGGCTGCGCCTCGCGCACCGTCATCTTGACCGCCCAAATTTTGCTGATCGTGGCCTGTGCCAATGTGTTTGGCTGGTTGCTCACGGTCAACCAAATACCCGCCACCTTGGTGGATGTGGTCAGCGGCTGGCAGCTCACGCCTTGGATGATCTTGCTCGCCCTCAATGTGCTGTTTTTGGTGGTGGGCTGTTTCATCGACCCCTTGTCGGCCATCTTGGTGCTCACGCCTCTTCTGATGCCCTTGGTCAAAGCAGCGGGCATCGACCCGGTTCACTTTGGCATCGTCATCACCACCAACTTGGCGATTGGCATGTTTCACCCACCTTTTGGCTTGAACATCTTTGTCACCCAATCGCTGTTTCGGTTTCCGTTGCCCGTGATTTACCGGGGCATCGTGCCATTCATCTACCTTTATTTGATCGCGTTGGCGCTGATCACTTACATCCCATGGCTGTCACTGGCCATGGTGCGCTGGATTTATTGAGACCTTCCCACATCACAACAGGAGACACCCATGAACACACACCTCTCACGCCGCAACTTGCTGTCACTGGCAGCGGGCACGGTCGCCGCCGGCCCCTTGCTGCAGGTCAACGCACAAAACCAAATCGTGATGAAAGTTGCAGCGGCCACCATCAACGATGTGCAACATTTTTGGATGAAGTCATTTCAAGCGGCGGTCGAAACCCGCACCGGTGGCCGAATCAAAGTGGAGCTCTACCCAGCCAGCCAATTGGGCGCCATTCCGCGCATGGTGGAGGGCACCGCCATGGGCACGATTGAGTGCTTTGCCACAGCGTCGAGTTTTCTCACCAGCTTAGACCCACGCTTTGAAGTGTTTGATGTGCCTGGCGTCATCAACGACACCGCGCATGCCGTCAAGGCCTTCCAAGACCCCGAGATGCGCAAGCTGATTTTCAGCTTTGGGGGCAACCGTGGCATTGAAAGCATTTCGGTGTTCATGCACAGCCCACAAAACTTGGTGTCGCGCAAACCCATCCGAAGCTTGGCTGATTTGAATGGCCAAAAAATTCGCGTCTTGAGCACACCGCTGCAAATGGAGCCGATCAAAAAGTTGGGCGGTTCCCCGGTGCCCATGCCTCTGTCTGAAGTGATGCCCGCGCTGCAAAACGGCGCCATCGACGGATTCATCGCGGCCAGCACCGTGTTCTCGGCCCTCAAGTTCTACGATGCGGCCAAGTACCAAACCCAGCTGCCCCAGTGGCCACTCATCGTGGTGATCGCCTGCAACAAGGCTTGGCTCAACAAATTGCCCGCTGATCTGCGCGCCATCGTGATGGAAGAGGCCGCCAAATCTGAAGCTGCGGCCAATGAGTTCGGCGTGCAAGACATCACACGCTCACGCGATGTGTGGACGCAAAACGGCGGCCAATTGATCAGCCTGTCGGCCGACGATGCCGCCACATTCTCGAAAACCGTGAATCAAACGGCCACTGAGATCATCAACAAAAATGCGGCTGCCAAAAGCGCTTTCGATACTTACACCGGCTTGGTTCGCAAGTACAAGTGAAC
>CANFJA010000093.1 GCA_947447235.1 Comamonadaceae bacterium | reverse complement strand
GGCAATGCCTTCGTCTTCGCAACGTTTGGCGAAGTCGGTGTTCTCGCTCAAGAAACCGTAGCCCGGGTGAATGGCCTGTGCGCCTGTGGCTTTGGCGGCTGCGATGATTTTGTCGGCCACGAGGTACGACTCGCGCGAGGGTGCGGGGCCCAGCAACACCGACTCATCGGCGAGTTGCACATGGCGCGCTTCTTTGTCGGCTTCGGAGTACACGGCCACGGTTTTGATGCCCATCTTGTGGGCGGTGGCAATGACACGGCAGGCGATTTCGCCGCGGTTGGCAATGAGAATTTTGGTAAACATGGTCTTTCCTTATTCGGGTGTCTGTTCAATGCTTTGCGGTGCTCGCCTTGGGAGCGGCTTGAGTGGCTGTGCTCGCTTTGGTCATGCCGTGAGTTGCTGTGCTCGCCATGGGCGTGTTGTGAATTGCTGAGCTCGCCATGGGCGTGTTGTGAATTGCTGAGCTCGCCATGGGCGTGTTGTGAATTGCTGAGCTCGCCATGGGCGCGGCATATCCGCCTCCGCTCATGTCCCCCGCCCTTCGGGCTCCTCCTTCACTTCGCTGCGGCGGACACACCGCACCCATGGCTGCGAATTGCGTCTCAGAGTGCGGGCTACCCGTCTCCCCTGCCGCAACAAAAAGCGTCGCCCCAAGCGGGTTGCCTGAGCGCTTTGCGTAGGTAAAGGGGGAGGCCGAAGGCCGGAGGACACGGAGCAAAGCGCTCGGGCTACCCGCGACCACAAACTCTGTCGCACGAAGCGAGTTGCCTGAGCGCTTTGCGCAGGTCAAGGGGGAGGCCGAAGGCCGGGGGACACGGAGCAAAGCGCTCAGGCAACTCGCTCTCCCCAACCGACGTTTCAACTCAGAGTTCCGCATAAGCCAACTCAAAGCGGAATGTTGCCGTGCTTGCGCCACGGGTTGTCGATCTGCTTGTCTTTGAGCATCACCAACGAACGGCAAATCCGCTTGCGCGTTTCATGCGGCTGAATCACATCGTCAATGAAGCCACGCGCACCCGCCACAAACGGGTTGGCAAAACGGGCCTTGTACTCGGCTTCTTTGGCGGCCAGTTTTTCCGGGTCCCCCTTGTCTTCGCGGAAGATGATCTCCACCGCCCCCTTGGCCCCCATCACCGCAATCTCGGCATTGGGCCAGGCAAAGTTCACGTCACCGCGCAGGTGCTTGGACGCCATCACGTCATAGGCACCGCCGTAGGCCTTGCGGGTGATCACGGTGATCTTAGGCACTGTGCACTCGGCATAGGCGTACAACAGTTTGGCACCATGTTTGATGATGCCGCCAAACTCTTGGCTGGTACCAGGCATGAAACCGGGCACATCCACAAAGGTGATCACAGGAATGTTGAAGGCATCGCAAAAACGCACAAAGCGCGCGGCTTTGATGGAGCTCTTGATGTCCAAGCAACCGGCCAACACCAAAGGTTGGTTGGCCACAATGCCCACGGTCTGACCGGCCATGCGGGCAAAACCGATCAAGATGTTTTTTGCGTAGTCGGGTTGCAGCTCAAAGAAGTCGCCATCGTCCACGGTTTTGACGATCAGCTCTTTCATGTCGTAGGGCTTGTTGGGGTTCTCGGGCACCAAGGTGTCCAAGCTCACGTCCATGCGGTCGGTCGGATCGCCGTTGTGGCGCACCGGCGCTTTTTCTTTGTTGTTGAGCGGCAGGTAGTTGTAGAGGCGGCGCAGCATCAGCAGGGCTTCAACATCGTTTTCAAACGCCATGTCGGCCACACCGCTCTTGGTGGTGTGGGTCAGCGCGCCGCCCAACTCTTCGGCGGTCACTTCTTCGTGCGTCACGGTCTTGACCACTTCGGGGCCCGTGACAAACATGTACGAGCTGTCTTTGACCATGAAGATGAAGTCAGTCAGTGCGGGCGAATACACCGCACCCCCAGCAGAGGGCCCCATGATCATGCTGATCTGCGGCACCACCCCACTGGCCATCACGTTGCGTTGGAACACATCGGCATAGCCGCCCAAGCTGGCCACACCTTCTTGGATGCGGGCGCCGCCTGAATCGTTCAGGCCAATCACGGGCGCGCCCACTTTCATGGCTTGGTCCATGATCTTGCAAATCTTCTCGGCATGGGTTTCCGACAAAGCGCCGCCATACACGGTGAAGTCTTGGCTGAACACAAACACCAAGCGGCCATTGATCATGCCGTAGCCTGTGACCACCCCGTCGCCCGGAATTTTGTTGTCTTCCATGCCAAAGTCGGTGCAGCGGTGCTCGACAAACATGTCCCACTCTTCGAAGGTGCCTTCGTCGAGCAACACCTCGAGTCGCTCACGCGCGGTCAGCTTGCCTTTGGCATGTTGCGCATCGATGCGCTTTTGGCCACCGCCCAAACGCGCTGCCGCACGTTTTTGTTCCAGTTGTTCAAGGATGTCTTGCATGGTTGCACTCGCTTTCAAGGAAGATGAGGTTCAGCCCTGCGCTTGGTAAGCGCTGAGCAGTTGTCGGGCGGCGGTGGAGGCGGCCAGTTGCCCCGCAGCCACCTGTTGGCTGAGTTCGGGCAACAGCGCTTGCACGCGTGGCTGCGACCGGAAGGTGTGTTTCAAACCGGCGTCGATGCGCTCCCACATCCACGACAGGGCCTGGCTTTGGCGGCGCGTCTCAAAGCGGCCATTGTTCACTTGCAGGCTTTTGAATTCGATGACGGCCGCCCAGAACGCATCCACGCCCTGGTTGAGCAAGGCGCTGATTTGCAGCACCTTGGGATGCCACACGCTGTCGTCGCCGGGGGGGTGGCCCGACGAGGCATGCATGCCCAGCAATTGCAAGGCACTGGTGATTTGCAATTGCGCACGGGTGGCGGCGATGGCGTCGATGTCGGCCTTGTTGATGACCACCAAATCCGCGATCTCCATCACGCCTTTTTTGATGGCTTGCAAATCGTCGCCCGCGTTGGGCAGTTGCAGCAAGCAAAACATGTCGGTCATGTTGGCCACGGCGGTTTCGCTTTGGCCCACGCCCACGGTCTCAACAATCACCACGTCATAGCCTGCGGCTTCGCACACCAACATCGACTCGCGGGTTTTCTCAGCCACGCCGCCCAAGGTGCCGCTCGATGGGCTGGGACGGATGTAGGCTTGGTGGTGAACACTCAGATGCTCCATGCGGGTTTTGTCACCCAAGATGGAGCCGCCCGACACGCTGGAAGACGGATCCACCGCCAACACAGCCACCCGGTGGCCCTGGCCAATCAAATACAAACCCAAGGCCTCGATGAAGGTGGACTTGCCCACGCCCGGCACGCCGCTGATGCCCAGCCTGAACGACTGGCCGGTGTGCGGCAGCATGGCGGTCAGCAAAGCGTCGGCCAACACGCGGTGGTCGGTGCGGGTGGATTCGAGCAACGTGATGGCCTTGGCCATGGCGCGTCGCTGCACCGCAGCGTTGCCGTGCAGCAGCCCGTCAACCAATTGCTCAGGTGTCATACCTTGTGCCTGGGTGTCTGCTGATGCAGCGTTAACCCAAGGCCTTTTTGATTTGTTCCAACACATCTTTGGCACTGACCGGAATGGGCGTGCCCGGTCCGTAAATGCCTTTGACGCCTTGTTCGTACAACAGCGCGTAGTCTTGGCGTGGAATCACACCGCCCACGAACACGATGATGTCGTCGGCCCCTTGCTTTTTGAGCTCAGCAATGATGGCAGGCACCAAAGTCTTGTGACCCGCCGCCAGGGTGGACACGCCCACGGCATGCACATCGTTTTCAATCGCTTGGCGGGCACACTCTTCGGGGGTTTGAAACAGCGGACCCATGTCCACATCAAAGCCCAAATCGGCATACGCGGTGGCCACCACTTTGGCACCCCGGTCGTGCCCGTCTTGGCCCAGCTTGGCAATCATCACGCGGGGGCGGCGACCCTGTTGGTCAGCGAACGCGGCAATCTCAGCCTTGAGCGCATTCCAATAGGCCATGGTGTCTCCTTCGGTAGAGGCCGAGTCATACGCCGCAGCGTACACACCCGTCACCTTTTGCGTGTCGGCGCGGTGGCGGCCAAACACTTTTTCCAAGGCATCGCTCACCTCACCCACGGTGGCACGCAAGCGCATGGCTTGGATGGTCAGCGCGAGCAAGTTGCCTTGGCCCGATTCAGCCGCAGCAGTCAGCGCGTCAAGCGCCGCTTGCACCCGGGCGCTGGCGCGCGTGGCTTTGATGTGCTTCAAGCGTTCAATCTGGCCATCGCGCACGCGCACGTTGTCGATGTCCAAGGTGTCGATCGGGTCTTCTTTGGCCAGCTTGTATTTGTTGACGCCCACGATCACGTCTTTGCCCGAGTCGATGCGGGCTTGCTTTTCAGCCGCTGCCGCTTCGATCTTGAGCTTGGCCCAGCCGCTGTCGACCGCCTTGGTCATGCCGCCCATGGTTTCGACTTCTTCGATGATGGCCCAGGCTTTGTCGGCCATCTCTTGGGTCAACGACTCCATCATGTAGCTGCCAGCCCAGGGGTCGATCACGTTCGTGATATGGGTCTCTTCTTGAATGATCAGTTGGGTGTTGCGGGCAATGCGCGACGAAAACTCGGTCGGCAAAGCAATGGCTTCGTCAAAGCTGTTGGTGTGCAGGCTTTGCGTGCCACCAAACACGGCAGCCATGGCCTCGATGGTGGTGCGCACCACGTTGTTGTAGGGGTCTTGCTCGGTCAGCGACCAGCCCGAGGTTTGGCTGTGGGTGCGCAGCATCAAGCTCTTGGGGTTTTGCGCGTCAAAGCCCTTCATGATGCGGCACCACAGCAAGCGGGCGGCGCGCATTTTGGCAATCTCCAAATAGAAATTCATGCCCACCGCCCAGAAGAACGACAGGCGCGGCGCAAACGCATCCACGTCCAGGCCCGAAGCGATCGCGGTCTTCACATACTCCTTGCCGTCGGCCAGGGTGAAGGCCAACTCCAGCGCCTGGTTGGCACCCGCCTCTTGCATGTGGTATCCCGAGATCGAGATCGAGTTGAACTTGGGCATGTGCTGCGCGGTATACCCAATGATGTCGCCAATGATCTTCATCGACGGCTCTGGCGGGTAGATGTAGGTGTTGCGCACCATGAACTCTTTGAGGATGTCGTTCTGGATCGTGCCCGACAGCTTGTCCTGGCTCACGCCCTGCTCTTCAGCGGCCACCACATAACCGGCCAACACGGGCAGCACCGCGCCGTTCATGGTCATCGACACCGACACTTTGTCGAGCGGGATCTCGTTGAACAAGATCTTCATGTCCTCCACAGAATCAATCGCCACCCCGGCTTTGCCCACGTCGCCGGTCACGCGCGGATGGTCGGAGTCGTAGCCCCGGTGGGTCGCCAAGTCAAACGCCACCGACACGCCCTGCCCGCCTGCGGCCAAAGCCTTGCGGTAAAACGCGTTGGACTCTTCGGCGGTCGAAAAGCCTGCGTATTGGCGAATCGTCCAGGGCCGTACCGCGTACATGGTGGCTTGGGGGCCGCGCAAAAAGGGTTCAAAACCCGGCAAGGTGTTGGCATACGGCAGGTGTTGGGTGTCTTCAGCGGTGTACAGCGGCTTGACGCTGATGCCGTCTGGGGTCTTCCAATTCAGTGCGTTGAGATCGCCGCCCGGGGCTGACTTGGCGGCCGCTTTGGCCCAGGCTTGGAGGTTGGAGGCGTTGAATTCGGTCGGCTTTTGGCTCATGGCAAGTCACTCTTGAAGGGAGGGTCAACCCCCGGTTTTGAGAATCGGGGGCATCATATCATTCATAATTATTGATGCAAAATATTATCTGAGCTTACAATTTCCACCCATGTCCGCCGTCACCCTCACCCCACGCGCCCTGTACGAAGAAGTGGCTGAACTCTTGCGTCAGCGCATTTTTTCGAGCGAACTCGCGCCCGGCAGTTGGATTGACGAGATGCGTTTGGCCGAGGAATACGGCATCAGCCGCACCCCCATGCGCGAAGCCCTCAAGGTGCTGGCCGCCGAGGGCTTGGTCACCATGAAGGTGCGCCGTGGTGCCTATGTGACCGAGGTGAACGACAAAGACCAACGCGACGTCTACCACCTGCTCGCCTTGCTGGAGTCGGATGCCGCAGGGGTGGTGGCGCAACACGCCAGCGACGCGCAATTGCAAGACTTGCAGGCCTTGCACCAAGAACTGGTGGCTGCGGTCGCCGACACCGAGCGCTTTTTTGAAGTCAACGAGCGCTTTCACATGCGCTTGTTAGAGATCGCCGACAACCGCTGGCGCGATCAGATGGTGGCCGACTTGCGCAAGGTGATGAAGCTCAACCGCCACAACTCCCTGCTGAAAAGCGGCCGCATTGAAGAGTCCTTGAGCGAACACCAAGCTCTGCTCGATGCCCTGTTGGCGCGTGACGCACAAGCCAGTGTGCACCGCATGAAAGCCCATTTTGAAAACGGGCTGGAAGCAGCAAGTTAAAAACGGGCTCGAAGCAGCAAGTTGAAAACGGGCTGGAAGCAGCGAGTTGAAAACGGGCTGGAAGCAGCAAGTTAAAAACGGCTAGAGGCCGCCCCTCCATGCCGCATGGCCTCATTCGGCATGGAGGGGTTTTTCTGCCCCACGCGCCAGCGCTTGACGCGCCAGCTGCATCACCTCGTGAGGCGGCAAGGGCTTGAGCTTGTGGTTGCTCCAGACTTGGCGCCACAAGCGCCCACCGCGCTCTCCGTGGTACAGGCCCAGCATGTGCCGGGCAATGGCATACCAGGGGCAACCGTCTTCAGCGTGCGCGCGCGCCATGTAGTCCACCATGGCTTCTTCCACCGCTTCGCGGGTCAAGGGCGCTGCATCGGCGCCAAAGAACTCAGCATCCCAGGTGCTG
>CANFJA010000092.1 GCA_947447235.1 Comamonadaceae bacterium | reverse complement strand
TGCTGCAACAAGCGGCTCACTTCTTGC
The DNA here is from genome assembly GCA_947447235.1 of Comamonadaceae bacterium. Lineage (GTDB taxonomy): Bacteria > Pseudomonadota > Gammaproteobacteria > Burkholderiales > Burkholderiaceae_C > Limnohabitans. Next base: position 6,856 of record CANFJA010000092.1, on the reverse strand, counting down.
GCACCGCTCAAGCTGGCCTGGATGTCGGCCACCACGCGCTGGGTGCGTAAACGCGCCAGCTGGGCCGCCAAAGCGTCGGCGACTTGGTGCACGCCGCCGAGTGCCACATCTTGGGCAAGCTGGGCCATGTGACTGGCATTCAACTCTGCTTGGTGGGGCACATCCACATCGGGGCTTTGGGTCCAATCGCTCAAATCGCTGATCAAACGTTTTGACAGCGCATCGGCCTGCTCTAAAAACAGCAGATGGTTGATGACTTCCAAGTCGTTCAAGCCAGGCGACTGCGCTGGGTCGACATGGCAGCGAAACAAGACACCACTCAAGACTTGGTTCGCAGCGCTGGCCTCGGGGTCACCCAACACGTGTGCCGGGGACATCCGAAAACGAGCGAAAAAGTGCTCTGACAAAGTCCAAAAAGTACGCCACTCCGCCAAGTTCTCTTGCTGCAATTGCAGCTGACACAAAGACTCCAAGCGGAAGGCGGCAGGCAGGTCAACGTGCGGGCGGCTGCGCAACAGCGCCAGCAAATACCGCTCGAAGTCTTGCCGCAACTGCATCGTTGGCTTAGAACTGCACCATTTCGAAATCTTCTTTGCGCGCGCCACACTCCGGACAGGTCCAGTTGATGGGCACTTGCTCCCAGGGCGTGCCGGGTGCAATGCCATGGTCAGGCGCACCGGCCTCTTCGTCGTAGATCCAGCCACAAATCAAACACATCCAAGTTTTCGACACAGCATTTCTTTCGTCAACGCATAGAATGAATTGGATTGTATCGACCGCCCATGACGCCAGAAAACACACCCATCGCTCACGACGTCACGCTCTCCGACGAAATTGCCACGGCACCTCCTTGCGTGCTGGTGTTCAATGCCAACGATCCCAGCGGCGCCGGAGGACTCAGCGCCGATGTGCTGGCCAGCGCCTCCGTGGGATCACACGCCCTGCCTGTGGTTACCGGCGCCTACATGCGTGACACCGCTGAGATTTTTGACCACATCGCTTTCGACGAAGAAGCTGTGGCCGAGCAAGCCCGCAGCGTGCTGGAAGACGTGAGCGTGCAAGTCATCAAAGTAGGCTTTTGTGGCAACCCCGAAAATCTGAGTGTGATTGCCGAAATCACGACTGACTACGCAGAAGTACCGGTGGTGGCCTACATGCCCAATTTGTCGTGGTGGGAGGATGCGCACATCGACGCCTACCTGGATGCATTTCGCGAACTCATCTTGCCGCAAACCACCTTGCTGGTCGGCAACCACAACACGCTGTGGCGCTGGCTCTTGCCCGACTGGGACCAGTCCCGCAGCCCGGGGCCACGTGACTTGGCCCGAGCCGCTGCCGACATGGGCGTGCCCTATGTTTTGGTCACGGGCATCAACCATCCTGAACAACAGGTTGAAAACGCCTTGGCCACCGCCCACACGGTGATGGTGAGCGAGCGCTTTGAACGCTTTGACGCGGTGTTTGCCGGAGCCGGCGACACCTTGAGCATCACCTTGGCGGCCTTGCTGGCTTCAGGCACCGACCTCGAAGCAGCGACCCGCGAAGCACTGAATTTTCTAGACCAAAGCCTCAACAGCGGCTTTCGCCCGGGCATGGGCCATGTCCTCCCCGATCGCCTATTTTGGGCCGAAGTCGACGACGAGGAAGATACCGACGACATTGACAATGAAGGTCCGGCCACCGCCGAAGACTTTTCCTTGCCACGCTTTGAAACCAAGCATTGAAACTGAGATTGACCATGACCGATCACAACCAAGAACTGTTTGACCGTGCCACCCGTGTGATTCCGGGCGGCGTGAATTCGCCTGTGCGCGCTTTCCGCGCCGTGGGCGGTACCCCCCGTTTTGTGCAACGTGCACAAGGTGCGTATTTCTGGGATGCCAATGGCAAACCGTACATCGACTACATCGGCTCCTGGGGCCCCATGATCTTGGGCCACGGCAACCCCGTGGTGCTGGAAGCAGTGCAAAAAGCAGCCTTGGACGGTTTCTCGTTTGGCGCACCGACCGAGCGTGAAATTGAATTGGCCGAAGCCATCCTCGCGCAAGTCCCATCGATGGAGATGGTGCGCCTGGTCAGCTCGGGCACCGAAGCCGGCATGAGCGCTTTGCGCTTGGCACGTGGCGCGACCGGGCGCAGCAAGATCATCAAGTTTGAAGGCTGCTACCACGGCCACGCCGATGCCTTGTTGGTCAAAGCGGGCTCTGGCCTGGCCACATTTGGCAACCCCACCAGCGCGGGCGTGCCACCTGAGGTGGTGCAGCACACCCTGGTGTTGGAGTACAACAACATACCTCAGCTAGAAGAAGCCTTTGCACTGCATGGCAAAGAGTTGGCATGTCTGATGATCGAGCCCATCGCAGGCAATATGAATTTTGTGCGCGCCTCGGTGCCGTTCATGAAACGCTGCCGCGAGCTCTGTAGCCAGTTCGGTGCATTGCTGGTGTTTGATGAGGTGATGACCGGTTTCCGCGTGGCCTTGGGCAGCGCGCAAAGCGTGTACGCCAAAAGCATTCCTGGCTTCAAGCCCGACATCACGGTGTTGGGCAAAGTGATTGGCGGGGGCATGCCCTTGGCCGCGTTTGGCGGACCGCGCGCCATCATGGAACAACTCGCCCCCACGGGCCCGGTCTACCAAGCGGGCACGCTGAGTGGCAACCCGGTCGCTACGGCTTGCGGTTTGGCCACCTTGAAGGAAATTTCAAAACCCGGTTTTTGGGATGCACTGAGTGCGCGCACCCGCAGCTTGGTCGATGGCCTGAGTGCCGCTGCTGCTCACGCAGGCGTGCCTTTCAGCGCCGACTGCGAAGGCGGCATGTTTGGCTTTTTCTTGCTGCCCGAGTTGCCGCAAAACTACGCCAAAGTGATGACCAGCGACAGCCCACGTTTCAACAAACTCTTTCATGGCTTGCTCGATCGTGGCGTCTACATCGCACCCGCTTTGTACGAAGCGGGCTTTGTCAGCGCAGCGCACAGCGCGGCAGACATTGCAACCACTGTTGACGCCGCAGCCGCAGTGTTCCAGCAACTATGACGCACCGCCCAACCCGTGCGCTGTGCGCACTGGCGATGGCTTTGTGTGCCAGTGCATCGGCACACGCATTTGACTTGGATGTGCGCAAAGCCTGGATCAATCCTGGCTTTTACGCTTACCACCTGCAGCGCGACAAAGACCTCAACAACGTCAACACCGGTCTAGGGTTTGAGTTGCCGCTCACAGACACCTACTCGGTCACAGCAGGGGTGTTTCACAACAGCGACCGTGCCACGTCGCACTACGTTGGCCTCTATGTCATGCCCTATCGGTTGGGCCCCTTCAAAGCAGGTGCTGTGGTGGGGGGATTCAACGGCTATCCCAAGGCTTTGGACGGGGGTTGGTTTCCTGCCATCCTTCCCGTTTTGAGCATGGAGGGGCGTCAGTTGGGACTCAACATCAGCTTTGTGCCCACGATCGGTGACCGCTTGCATGGCGCGGTGAGCTTTCAGTTGAAATACCGCTTCACCGAATAAGGCGACTTGGCGCGCTTGGCGCCACCTGTGACTTGGCGCCTTGGCGACATGCATGGCTAAGGTTTACGAGAATGGTCAACCACCACTTGATGGCATACATTCCACGGGACTTAAAGCCATGGAGTACCAATGCGTCAAGCTTCCTTCAAACCAATCGCCACATTACTGGGCAGCGCCCTGAGCCTTTTGTTGGGCCTGCAATTGCTCAGCGCACCAGCGCAAGCCGCCCCATCGGGCACCCCCATCAAAGTGGGCGGCACATTGGCCATGACGGGCCCCTTGTCGGCCACGGCCTTGGTGCACAAACTGGTGGGCGAAATCTACATTGAGCAACTCAACAAAAAGAATGGTCTGTTGGGTCGTCCAGTCGAGTGGATTTTGAAAGACGACCAATCCAAACCCGATTTGGCTCGCACGCTGTATGAACAAATCGTGACGGTTGACAAAGCCGATTTGCTGATCGGCCCCTATGCCACCGCCAATATTTTGTCGGCCATGGGTGTCGCTCAGCGCTACAACAAAGTGTTGATTCACCACACCTTTGGCATTCCCAGCTTGGCCAAGTACGACATGCAGTTCCCCACCTGGGCGACGGGTGTTGACCCCGCCACCACAGGCCCTAATTTGGTGTTCGATGCCTTGGCTGCTGGCCCCAAGCCACCCAAGACCATTGCCATCGTGACCTCGAAGTTCCCCTCGGTGCATTTCATGTCGGTGGGTGCACGTGAGATTGCCAAGAAACGTGGCCTCACCGAAGTGCTCTACCTTGAGTGGGAATTTGGCAACCGCGATTTCGGCGCCATCGCCAGCCGTCTGAAAGAAGCCAAGCCCGACTTCATTTGGGGGGGTGTGATTGCTCTCGAAGGCGTGTTGCTGTTGGATGCGATGAAGAAAATCGACTACCCCGCACCTCAGATGTTCCACTTCCTGCCCTCACCTGGCCCGATGTTGAAGTCACCCGATGCGAAAAATGCACTGGCCATGACCATCTTTGAACAACACGCACCCATGACCAGCAACACCGGCGCGGCCGAGTTTGCCAAGATCTTCAACGAGCGCGCTGCCAAAGCAGGCTTGCCCGACACCTTTGTGGACACCCAAGCCGCCGCTTCGTTTGCCGCCTGGCAAGTGCTTGAAGCAGCCGTCACTGCCACCAAGAGCTTGGACGACCGCACCTTGGCCATTTGGCTCAAGAAGAACACCGTCAACACCATTGAAGGCCCGATGCGCTTTGACGGCGTGAACAACTATGGCGATGACGTGAGCAAGATCAAACAAGTGCAAAACGGCGAATGGGTCGTGGTGTGGCCCAAGGCCTATGCCAAGCCTGGTGCCAAGATGCTGGTTCCTTGAGGTCCGAGCTCTGAATGCAATTTCCTAGTTTTGAGTTACTCGGACAGTCTTTGCTGTCCGGCCTGTTCATTGGCGGTTTGTACGGTTTGTTGGGTTTGGGCTTGAGCTTGTCTTGGGGCATGCTCAAGCAAATCAACCTGGCGCACTTTGCCTTGTCGTTCTTTGGCGCTTACCTGACCTACCAACTCTCGGTGAGCTTTGGCCTCGACCCGTTGATCACCTTGGTCATCATTGCCCCAGGCTTCTTTGTGATCGGCATGGCCATGCACTGGGTGTTCGCCCGCTTCAAGGTCACACCCTTCAATTCCCTCTTGGTCACGTTTGGCATCACCGTGGTGCTTGAGAGCGTGATTCAGTGGGTATGGACGGCCGACTACCGCAAGCTCGAGTCGCATTACGCCGACATCAAATTCAAAGTGGGCTTGATGTACATCCCCTTGCCCGAGCTGTTGACCTTGCTGATCTCGGTGGCGCTGGCCTTGGCCACTTGGGCGGTGCTGCGCTACACCTCGGTGGGCAAGGCCATGCGCGCCATGTCGGAGAACCCCAAGATGGCTGCTGCATTTGGCGTGAATGAACCCTTGCTCGCCTTGCTGCTCTCAGGTGCTGCGTCAGCCTTTGCGGGTGTGGCGGGCGCCTGTTTGGCGCTGAGCTTCACCTTGGCACCCTCGCAAATTTATGCGTGGATTGGGGTGGTGTTCTCTGCCGTGATGATTGGTGGCTTGGGCAACCCCTTGGGGCCCCTGATCGCCGGCATTGTGATTGGCATGTCGGAAGCCGCCACCATGGCCATCACCGCACCCGCTTGGGCACCCTTGGTGTCTTTCTCGTTGTTGATCATGGTGCTCTTGTTGCGTCCCGGAAAGATTTGAATGAACAAGCGGCTGATCTGGACTTTTGTGCTGGTGGGTTTGAGCTTGGCGGCATTGCCATTGCTCAAACTGCCCGCGTTTTATGAATCGTTTTTGTACCTGATCTTTCACTGGGTGATCTTGGCCACTTCGTGGAATATTTTGTCGGGCTACTCAGGGTATTTTTCTTTTGGCCATGGCGCCTTCTTTGGCTTAGGCATCTACACCACCGCTGTGCTGAGCGGCAAGCTCGACTGGCCATTCCTCTACACCTTGCCTTTGGCCGCGCTGGTGCCAGCGCTGTTTGGCGTGGGCTTGGGGGCCGTGGTGTTTCGCTTGCGGCGCTTGCGCGGCGAGCTGTTTGGCTTGCTCACGCTGGCCGTGACTTTTGTGTTGGCCACCATCATTTTGAACACGCCTATTGACGGCGGACCCGGTGTCTACCTGTCGGCGGTGCCTGTGCCTGAGATTGGCCCCTCACCCTCTGCCACGTTCTACTTGCTGGCTTTGGCGCTGATGATGGCCACCTTGTGGATTGCCTGCTATGTGTTCTACGCACGTCTGGGCTCGGGCTTGTTTGCCATCCACGACGACGAAGACGTGGCCGAAGTGCAAGGCATACCCACCCTGCGCTACAAGTTGTTGGCACTCGGCTTGTCATGTGCCTTGGCCGGTGTCGCGGGCGGTATTCACGCGATCTTTTTGTCGTATGTCACGGCGGGTGAGGTGTTCAACATCTTGGTGCCCCTCAACGTGGTGCTCATGAGTGTGCTGGGCGGTTCACGCCACTGGTTTGGCCCTGCTGTGGGCGCGAGCGTGATCACCGCATTGTTGTACGCCTTCACAGCTGGCGACTACGCCATCTTAGGCCGTGGCGCCATTGGTTTGATCTTGATCGCTGTGATCTTGTTCATGCCCGACGGCATCTTGGGCCAAATTTTGAAGCGCTTCAAGCGCGCCCGCAAACCTGCCCCGCTGCCTGAGGCTGTGGCGCCTGCAGTGATCGACGTGCGCGGCAGCGCAGGCGATGACTTGCTGCGCATCGAAGGTGTGTGCAAATCGTTCAGCGGTATTCATGCCTTGTCGGATGTGAGTTTGACCGTCAAGCGCGGGGAGATTTTGGGCCTCGTCGGTCCCAACGG
>CANFJA010000091.1 GCA_947447235.1 Comamonadaceae bacterium | reverse complement strand
CCAATGCCACGGTAAATGCCTTGTTCGCGCAGCGCAGCTTGTTCGGCGCGCAGGGCCGAGTAGTTCATGAGGCCCTCCAACTTGTCCAGACACGCTTGGTGCGACAGGCCTTCGAGCTTGATGCCGCTGATGCCCGAACACGGGTAGGCGTCATCGGGGATGACGTTGCGGCGGCGAATCTCCAGCGGATCCATGGCAATGGCGCGTGCCGCCATGTCCACCAGGCCTTCGGTGACGGCACAGGCAATCGGGTGGCCCACGCCCCGGTATTGGCAGGTGGGGGTTTTGTTTTGGAACACCACATTCAATTTGGCGCGGTAATGCTGGTGTTTGTAGGGGCCACCCACCAGGTTGACCACCTGGTTGCCCTCGATCGCGCTGGTGCGCGGGAACATCGAGAACGGGCCAATGCCGGTCAGGTCGTCAATTTCAAAGGCCAGAATTTCACCGTTGTTGCGCACCGCAATGCGGGCGTCGATGCGGTGGTGGCGGGCGTGGATGTCGCTGGTGAACGACTCCATGCGGTCGGCCACAAACTTCACCGGACGGCCCAGCATCATGGACAGGGCCACGGTGGCAAAGTCATCGGGGTAAGCGTGCACCTTGATGCCAAACGAGCCGCCGACGTCTTTGCAGATCACGCGCACTGACGATTCGGGAATCTCAAACTGACGCGCATACAGGTCTTGCATCATGTGCGGCGCTTGTTGCGAGTGGTAGACCGTGAGCTGCTGCTCGGCGGTGCGCCAGTCGGCAATTTGGCAGCGCGGCTCCAGTGTCACACCGGTGTGGCGGCCAAACTCAAACGTGGTGTTGACCACCTGGTCGGCTTGCGCAAAGGCCTCGTCCACGCCGCCGGTGTCCAAGCTGCGGGTGAAGCACAGGTTGTCGCCCAGCTCGGGGTGAATCACCGGGGTGCTGGGGTCGAGGGCGGTTTCCATGTCGACCACCGCAGGCAGCAGCTCCCACTCGACTTGCAGGTATTGCAGCGCGTCTTCGGCCTGGGCGCGGGTGTCGGCCACGATGGCCACCACCGGTTCACCTTGCCAGTGCGCGCGCTCCATGGCCAGTGGGTATTGCGGGGCCGATTTCATATGGGCCAAGTGACCCAGGGTGGCGACCCAGGGCTTGCAAATTTTGGCCAGCATGGGGCCGTCGGCCACCAGCAGCACGCCGGGCATGCGGCGCGCAAAGTCAGCCTGGATGCGGGTGATGCGGCAGTGCGCCACCGGGCTGCGCCAATACACCACATGGGCCATGCGGGGCAATTCGATGTCGTCGATGTAGCAGCCTTGGCCCTGCACCAAGCGGCGTGCGCTGGGGCGCTCGGGGCTGTGGCCGATGTAGCGCGGGTCTTGCGTCAGGTCGTGCAAGGGCGCGTCTTGGGTGTGAACCACGGTGCTCATGCGGCAGCCTCCTGGTGGCGTTGGGCCAGCACGTCGCAGACGGCGTCGACGATGGCGTGGTAGCCGGTGCAGCGGCAGTAGTTGCCACTCATCCACTCGCGCACTTCTTCGCGGGTGGCGTCGGGTTTGTGTTGCACCAGCTCGCGTGCCGCCATCAACATGCCGGGGGTGCAAAAGCCGCACTGCAAGGCGTTGTGTTTGACAAACGCCTGCTGCAACAGCCGGGCGTCGGGCAAGTCGGACAGGCCCTCCACGGTGCGCACCTGCGCGCCGTCGGCTTGCACCGCCAGCGTGAGGCAGCCGCGCACAATGCGCCCGTCTACCTCCACCGTGCAGGCACCGCACACGCCGTGCTCGCAGCCCAGGTGAGAGCCTTTGAGGCCGAGTTCGTCGCGCAGCATGTCGATCAGGTGCAAGCGCGGGGGAATGGCGCAGCTGTGCGGCTGGCCATTGACATGGAGTCGGATGGTGTGAAGGTCTGACATGGGAGGTGCCTTATGGGGTGTCAAGCAGCCACGCTTTGGCGGGTGGCTTGGGCCTGGGTCAGCAGGCGGCGCGCCAACACAGTGGCGAGGTGTTTCTTGGTGGCGCCGGTGTTGGTGAGGTCAGCCAAGGGGTCGAGCTCTTCGCGCAACGAGGCGGCCACCATCTCCAGCGTGGAGGCGTCCAGCGGTTTGCCTCCCAGCAGCTGCTCGGTTTTTCGGCTGCGCAGCGGCGTGCTCGCCAAGCCCAGCCAACTCAAGGAGGCGGACTGGACCACCGGGCCGGCAAAGCGCAAGTGCATGGCCAAGCCGGCAATGGCGTAGTCGCCATGGCGGCGTGCCAGTTCTTGAAAACCAAACCAGTCGTCGCGTTGCGCCAGCGGCAATTCGCAGGCGGTCAACACCTCGTCGTCGGCCAGCTCGGTGGTGTACAGCCCCGTGAAAAAATCTTGGGCTGCAATGCGGCGTTCCCCGCGCGGGCTGTGTGCCACCACCTGACCGTCCAGGGCCAGCAAGCAGCACGGCCACTCGGCGGCAGGGTCGGCGTTGGCGATGGAGCCACCCAAGGTGCCGGCGTTGCGAATGGCCCGGTGGGCAATGTGTGGCACCGCCAGTTTCAAGAGCGGGGCATGTTGGGCCACCAGGCCAGAGTTTTCAATGTCGGTGTGGGTGGTCAAGGCCCCAATGCGCAACGCGGTTGGCGTGACTTGAATGCCGCGCAACTGGTGGAGCCCGCTGATGTCAATCAGCAGTGCGGGCTCGGACAGGCGCATATTGAGTGCGGCCAGCAGGCTTTGCCCACCGGCCAAGATGCGCGCCTCGTCACCGTGGCTGGCCAGCAGCGACAAGGCCTGTTCGAGCGACCGCGCTTTGATGTAGTCGAATTCGGGGGATTTCATGGCGGTGCCTCAGCGCAACAAGCTGGCCAGCCAGACGCCAAACCCGGTGGCCGCACAGCCGCAAGCAAACCACAGCAAGCGGGTGCTCTCGCTGAGGGCCGATGTGGCCAGCGTGGCGGCGTGTGCCTGAGACGGGTGCGTGGTGCTGGGCCCTGCGGCGTGCGTGGCACCCGCACCTGGGTTGGGCTGCGCAGCGGAGGAGGAGGGGGCCAGCCCATCACCCAACTCTTGGCCCAAGCGCTTGAAGAACTGATCGGCCATTTGTTTGGAGGCAGCGTCGAGCATGCGTGCGCCAATTTGACCGAGCTTGCCACCCACCGATGCGGTGGCCGTGTAGTGCACCACGGTGGCGTCGCCATCGTCACGCAGTTGCACCGACGACTTGCCGGTGGCCATGCCGGCGGTGCCGCCCGAACCTTCGAAGTTCATCACGCAGGCGCTACCCGCCACCACATCGCTCAAGGTGATCTTGCCAACAAAGCGGGCCCGCACGGGCCCGGCTTTGACCAACAAGCGCACATGGCGTTCGGTGGCAGAGGTGATGTCGACTTCTTCGCAGCCAGGAATGCACGCCATCAGCGTTCGTGCATCGTTGAGCGCATGCCACACGCGCTCGCGCGGGGCGATGATGCGAACTTCTCCAGTCAATTCCATGGTGATCCTTGTGGGTTGTCTTGGTGGGTCAATGCGCCAAAGTGAGAGAGTCTCTTGGGTGCCATGCCTGAGGGTTTGCACCGATGATTGTTATTGACCAAACGTTCAACAATGCTAGCCATGGTTGACGCATTGGTAAATAGGTCTTTGCCTAGGAAAAACCCGAAAGGCAAACCCGCAGCACCCGCGACAGCGCGCAAGCGCATGTCGGTGGTCGACCGTGAGCGTCACATCGTCGAGGGGTCGATTCAATTTTTTGCCCGCCACGGTTTTGATGCGCAGATGCGCGATTTGGCCAAAAGCATTGGCGTCACGCATGCCTTGCTCTACCACTACTTTCCGACCAAGCAGGCTTTGGTGGACCGTGTGTACCTGGAGGTGTTCGAGGGGCGCTGGAAGTCGGAGTGGGAGCAGTGGTTGGACGACGACAGCTTGTCCACCGAAGACAAGTTCACCTTGTTTTACATCGACTATGCAGAGAACGTATTGACGCATGACTTTGTGCGCATCTTGATTTTTTCGGGCCTGACCGACCAAACCATCACCAACCGCTTCTTTGACTTGTTGCGTGAACGTTTGTTCCCGCGCTTGATTCGCGAAACCCGCCACTACCGTGCCTTCAAGAGCCGCTCGCAACCTTCGGTGATGGAGCGTGAGTTGCTGATGGGTTTGCACGGCAGCATTTTTTACAGCGGCCTGCGCCGCTGGGTCTACAGCCAAGCGGTGCATGAAGACACCACGCCAGCCCACGACCGGGTGGTGATTCGCAACCAAGTGCGTGCCTATTTGCAAGCCAGCCGCGCGCTGTTGGGTCAAGCCGACAACGCACCGGTCAAAGCGGCGACACCCTTGCCGACCCACACGCGCTCCAATGCGCACTCCCGTGCAAGCGCACGCCCCAAATCTCAGAGGACTTGATATGGCACTGACCCTGAACCATTACTCGATTCGTACCACCGACATGGCCGCGACCGAGCGCTTTTATGTCGATGTGTTGGGTCTGACCGTGGGGCCGCGCCCTCCGTTTCCGTTTCCGGGCTTGTGGCTCTACCGTGGGCCGCACACCGAGGTCGCCAATGCGGTGGTGCACGTGATTGGCATCGACATGAACGACCCCGAGGGGCTGAAAAACTACCTGGGTGACCGCGACATTGGGTCCTTGCATGGCAGTGGTGCGGTCGACCATGTGGCATTTTTTGCCGACGGGCTGGAGCAGATGCTCAACCATTTGGCCCAGATGAAGGTGGTGCCTCGTCAACGCACGGTGCCTGAAATCCATTTGCACCAGTTGTTCTTTGATGACCCCAGCGGTGTGGTGGTCGAGCTCAATTACCCCACGCATGAGAAATACGCGTTGGACGAAAAACTCGCGGCAGCTTCGGCTGCTTGATCTGAAGGCATTCGCACGATGGCACGTATTCTGATTGTGGGTGGTTCACTGGGTGGCCTGATGGCTGCCAACATGCTGCTCAAAGACGGCCACGATGTGCGTGTGCTCGAGAAAGTGCGCGGCTCGATGGACGGGCGGGGTGCCGGCATCGTCACCCATGACGCCTTGACCGATGGCTTGAAGCGCGCGGGCTTGGACGACTCGGAGTCTTTGGGTGTGGCGATTGATGGTCGTATGTCGCTCAACCACGACGGCTCGGTGGGCATTGAAATCGACATGCCCCAGGTGCTCACCTCGTGGAGCCGCCTCTACCACTTGCTGCACCGACTGGTGCCGGCCGAGTGCTATGTGCAAGGGGTCTCTGTGGAGCGTGTGGAGCAGTTGGCTGACCGTGTGGTGGTGCATGCGCTGGATGGCGAGCAACGCACCACGTTCGAGGCCGACTTGGTGGTGGCCAGTGATGGCATTCGCTCGGCGGTGCGACAGCAATATGCGCCGCAGATTCAGCCGGTGTACGCGGGCTATGTGGCTTGGCGCGGCGTGTGCGAGGAATCGGTGTTGTCCAACCTGACCTTGAACACGGTGTTCGACACCTTTGGTTTTTGTTTGCCGGTGGGCGAGCAAATCATTGGCTACCCGGTGGCAGGTCCTGGCAACGACACCCGCCGAGGTCGGCGTGCTTACAACTTTGTCTGGTACCGCCCAGCCCCTGCTGGCCCGGCGCTGGACGCCTTGTTGACGGACGCCGATGGCGTCCACCACCCGGGCGGTATTTCGCCCAACAAGGTGTCGTGGCAACACGTGTCCGACATGCGCCAAGACGCACGCCGCATCTTGGCGCCGCAGTTTGCCGAGATGATTGAAAAAACAGCCCAGCCGTTTTTGCAGCCCATCTACGACTTGGCCTCGACCCAGATCGCTTTTGACCGCGTGGCCTTGATGGGCGACGCCTCGTTTGTGGGCCGTCCGCACATTGGCATGGGTGTGACCAAGGCGGCGCAAGACGCCGCCGCGCTGGCCGACGCCATTCGCAGCCACGGTGCGACCGCCGAAGCTTTGCGGGTGTATGAGCAGCAACGCTTGCCCCAATGCCAGATGGCGGTGGACCGCGCTCGCTGGCTGGGTGCGTACATGCAATCTCAAGCCGCTGGCAGCGACACGCACACCACCGAGCGCAACGCCCGCGAGGTGGTGGCCGAAACCGCGATTGACTTGGGCCGCTATGGCCATGTCACCGCGTTCAGGCCCACCCCGGCCCCCACACAACAACACGCTGGCGCCAAGCACGCCGAGCATTGATTTCACTTCAACCACAACCGGAGACACGCATGAGCGACCATTCCAATTCCAAGCTTCCCAACCGCCGTCAGCTGCTGCAAATCGGTGCGGCTGCCTCTGCCGCAGGCAGCGCGCCGTTTTTGTTCAACATCGCCAGCGCACAAACCACGCCGATCAAGATTGGCTTTTTGGTGCCTTTGACCGGCGCGTACTCCACCGAAGCACAAGACCAAGTGCGTGCGGCGGAATTGGCCATCAAAGAGTTCAACGATGCTGGTGGCTTCAATGGCCGCAAAGCCGAGTTGCTGGTGCGTGACGACAAGCTCAACCCAGGCGAAGCGGCCACCCGCACGCTCGAGCTGATTGAAAAAGACAAGGTCGACTTCATGGCCGGTTCATTGTCAGCCGCCACGCAGTTGTCGATGAACGCGGTCACGCGTGAGCGCAAGATGATCTTCAACTCCATCAGCCAATCGGACGCCATCAACGAGGCCAAAGACTGGAGCCCTTACACCTTCCACGAAGCGCTCAACCCGCACATGACGGCCGGTGCCGTGGCGCGTTACGCCTTTCCTAAATACGGCAAGCGCGTGGTCTACCTGACCGCAGACTACGCCTACGGCCACGAGATGGTGCGCGGCTTTGAGCGCGCTGGTCAATCCTTGGGGGCCACCACCTTGGCCGACATCCGCCACCCGATTGGGGCTTCGGACTTCTCGGCTTTCTTGCCCCGCATCCAGGCGCTCAACCCCGACATCTTGGTGATGTGCAACTTTGGCCGCGACTTGCT
>CANFJA010000090.1 GCA_947447235.1 Comamonadaceae bacterium | reverse complement strand
CTGCCGCCCGGTTGCAGCTTTGCGCCGCGCTGCGCGCAGGCGCAGGCGCGGTGTCTGAGCGATCGCCCTCAGCTGCAAGCCCACGGCAGCACTGCGCTGGCGTGTTGGCACCCGATGACACAGGCGAGTGCGGTATGAATTTGGCCGAACACTCCGCCACCCGCAGCCGTGGCGGCTTGAGCGACGAAGTCTGTCGCAAGATCGCCGACGACATTGTGTTGGGCAGCTTCGCCCCCGGTGTGCGTTTGGACGAGGCCATGTTGGCCGCGCGTTTCAAGGTGTCGCGCACGCCGGTGCGTGAAGCGCTCAAGCAACTCGCCAGCACCGGCTTGGTGGTCTATCGACCCAACCGCGGCTCGGTGGTGGCCGAAGTCACACCGGCCCAACTGGACCAGATGTTTGAAGCCATTGGCGAGCTCGAAGCCGCCTGTGCCCGCCATGCTGCAGTGCGCATGAGCGATGCCGAACGCAGCCAGTTGTGCGAGGTGCATGCGCAAGCACGTGTGGCCATGCAAGCGGGCGATGCCGACCTGTACGATGACCTGAACCGCGCCTTGCACAGCATCATCATCCGTGGCAGCCACAACCCCACCTTGATTGATTTGGCCACGGGCTTGCGCCACCGCATCTCGACCTTTAGGCGCACCCAGTTTTTGAATTTAGAGCGCATGGCCGAGTCGTTCGAAGAGCACTCGGTCATCGTCGAGGCCTTGTTGTCACGTGACGCGGTGACGTGCTACCGCGAGATGCGCAGTCACTTGTTGTTTGCGCGCAGTGCGGCTGCGCGTGTGTTATCGGCCCACAGCGCAGCCGTGCGTGTGGACCCTACTTGGAGTCCAGCATGAACCCTGTTCTTGGTCGTCGCGGCGCAGTGGTCGCCTCTCACTCGCTGGCCTCACAAGCTGGTTTGGACATCTTGCGCGAAGGCGGCAATGCCATCGAAGCCACCATCGCGGTGGCCGCCACGCTGGCGGTGGTCTACCCGCACATGACCGGCATTGGGGGCGACGGTTTTTGGCTGCTGCACGCACCCGGTCAGGACATGCAGTCCATCGACGCCTGCGGTGCGGCGGGCGAAGCCGTCACACGTGCCTTGTACGGTGACGCCACCAGCATTCCGTGGCGTGGCCCACTGGCGGCCAACACCGTGGCAGGTACCTTGTCGGGCTGGGGCGCGGCTTATGCCTTCAGCCAGCAGCACTGGGGTGGACGCTTGCCGTTTGCGCGTCTGTTGGAAAGCGCCATCCACTATGCGCGTGAGGGTTTTCCGGTCACCCACAGCCAAGAGGCCAACACCCGTAACAAGCTGGGTGATTTGGCCCATCAGCCGGGCTTTGCCCAAGCCTTTTTGACGCCACAAGGCCAGGTGCCCCAGTACGGTGACAGGCACACATTTCCGGCTTTGGCCGCCACCTTGGCGCAACTCGCACGCGCTGGCGCTGACGACTTTTACCGGGGCGAGTTGGCGCGCCAAATTGCCCAAGACTTGGCCGATGTGGGCAGCCCCATCAACGCCAAAGACTTGTCGCGCCACAAGGCGCAGGTCAAGCCACCGCTGGCCTTGAAAATCTCCAACGCCACGCTCTACAACATGGCACCGCCCACGCAAGGCTTGGCATCGCTGTTGATCTTGGGGGTGTACGACCGCATTCGCCAAGAGGGTTGGAACCCCGACAACGTGGCCGGCATCCATGCCTTGGTGGAGTCGACCAAGCAGGCCTTCATGGTGCGCGACCAGCATGTGACCGACCCCAAGGCCATGGCGGTGCCGCCCACCAGCTTGCTGACCGAGGCGGTGATCAGCCATTTGGCCTCGCAGGTGCCCACCGACCAAGCCAGCCCATGGCCCGCGCCCAATTCAGATGGCGACACCACCTGGATGGGCGTGGTCGACGACCAAGGCCGTGCGGTCAGCATGATCCAGAGCATTTACTTTGAATTTGGCAGCGGCGTGGTGCTGCCGCGCAGCGGTTTTTGGTGGCAAAACCGGGGCTGCTCGTTTGACCTGCAGCCCGGCCGGCTGCGCAGCCTCGAGCCCGGGCGCAAACCCTTTCACACCCTCAACCCCGCCATGGCGAAACTCGACGATGGCCGCTTGTTGGTCTACGGCACCATGGGCGGGGAAGGGCAGCCCCAAACCCAGGCGGCGGTGTTTTCACGCTACGTCTGGGGTGGCCACAACGTGCGCTCGGCAGTGGCCGCACCACGTTGGTTGCTGGGACGCACCTGGGCCGAGCAAAGCACCACGCTCAAGCTGGAGTCGCGCTATGCGCCAGAGGTGATCGAGGGCTTACGCGCCCTGGGCCACCCGGTGGAGGTGGTGTCTGACTTTGACGAACGCATGGGCCACGCAGGCGCCTTGGTGCTGCACCCGAGTGGCTGGATCGAAGGCGGGGAAGACCCGCGCAGCGATGGCTGCGTGGCCGCTTGGTGAAAGTTCCCCCAAGGCCATAGTCCCTTGGCGGTCAGAGCCAATTGCTTTAGGTGACCGTTCATTTGGGGTTTATCTCCTCTAATAGGGGGTTTGAAGTGTTGGCGCTTCAAACCTTTCAATTCGGAGATACACCATGCATTTCAAACACCTGTTCACTTTGTCTGTTGCGGCCGCTGCTGCGCTGATGGTGCCATTTGCGGCCAGTGCCCAACAGGCCTACCCCAGCCGGCCAGTCAAGATCATCGTGCCGTTTGCTGCCAGTGGTCCCGCTGACAACTACGCGCGTTTCATGGCGCAGCGTTTGCAAGACGCTTTAGGCCAACCCTTTGTGGTGGACAACCGCCCTGGTGCGGGCTCGATCATCGGCACCGATGCAGCGGCCAAATCGCCCGCAGACGGCTACACCTTGTTGATGATGTCCAACACCCAGACGGTCAACGAGTCTTTGATCCCCAACAAGCCGTTCAACTTGCTGAAAGACTTTGCACCGATTGCACCGGTCAACTATTCCGACCTGGTGCTGGTGGTCAACCCTGCGGTCAATGCCAATTCGCTGCAAGACCTGATCAAGCTGGCCAAGGCCAACCCGGGTAAATTGAATTACGCCTCGTCGGGCAACGGCACGCCCTACCACATGGCGGGCGAGTTGTTCAAACACATGGCCGACATTCAGATGACGCACATTCCCTACAAAGGCAGCGCTGCTGCGCGCACCGATGTGTTGTCGGGTCAGGTGGACATGATGTTTGACGCAGTGACCACCATGGCCGAAAACATCAAGGCTGGCAAAGTGCGTGGCTTGGCCACCACCGGGCGTGCGCGCTCGTCAGTGACTGCGGACATCCCCACCGTCAGCGAACAAGGCGTGGCCAAGTACGAAGCCGTCATTTGGTTGGGGCTGATGGCGCCGGCGGGCACGCCGGAGGCCATCGTGAATCGCTTGAACACCGAGGTCAACAAGATCATCAACTCTGCCGATGTCAAATCTGCGTGGGCCAAGCAGGGCGCTGTGCCCATGTCGATGACCGTGCCGGTTTTCACCAAGTATGTGGCCGAGGACGTGGCCAAGTGGGCCACCATCGTCAAAGTCTCTGGCGCCAAAGCCGACTGATCGGGCTGCGTCATGTCAGTGATTCAATTTGAATTGAACGGCCACAGCCAGAGCGTTGAGGCGCAAGACAACGACAACTTGCTGGATATTTTGCGCAACCACTGTGGCCAAAAGTCGGCGCGTTTTGGTTGCGGCTTGTCGCAGTGCGGTGCGTGCCATGTGATGGTGGACGGTCATGCCGTGCCTGCGTGCAGCACGCCCATGTGGTCGGTGGCGGACAAGCACGTGGTCACGCTGGAAGGCTTGGGCCAAGACACCGCGCCCCATCCCTTGCAAACCGCGTTTTGCCAGCAACAAGCCGCGCAGTGCGGCTATTGCAGCAGTGGCATGTTGATGACTGCCGCTGCCTTGCTCAAGCACAACCCACGTCCCACGCCCGAGCAGGTGCGTGAGGCCTTGCAGGGCAATTTGTGTCGCTGCGGCGCACACAACCGCATCGTGCGTGCGGTGTGCCAAGCGGCCCAAGCCATGGAGGGCGCATGAGCACTGACACAGACAAACCGACGCTGTTGCCCGGTGGGCTCAACACCAACCGCCAATTGGCCCAGTGGCTGCAGTTCTTCCCTGACGGCCGGGTGCGGTTGCTGTCGGGCAAAGTCGAAATTGGCCAAGGCATCTTGCATGCGCTGGCGCAAATTGCAGCCCAAGAGCTGGCCGTTGACCTGAGCTGTGTTGACGCTGTGGCTGCCAGCACCACCTTCAGCCCGAACGAGGCCGTGACTTCCGGCAGCTTGTCGATTCAAGATTCAGGCATTGCCGTGCGCTTGGCGTCTCGGCATGCGCGCCTGTTGTTCAAGCACGCTGTGGCCGCGAAGTATGGCGTGGCCACCCAAGACATTGAGGTGGTGCGCGGTCAATTCATGCAGGGCGACAAGCGTCTGTGTGGCTATGGCGATGTCTGCCACCAAGTGAATTTGGCGGTGGAGGTGTTGCCGGCCAGTCAATTGCCCGCTGTGGTGTTGACGCCCACTGAATCACCCATTCGGCCAGACTTGGCGCGTAAATTTTTTGCAGCCCACGACTATGTGCAAGACCTGGAGCTGCCCGGCCTGCTGCATGCGCGCATGTTGCGCCCGCCCAACTTGCAAGCCCGCTTGAACGATGAGGCTTGGCTGCAAGCGCAGCTGGCCGTGCAAGCCCTGCCGGGTGTGCAAGGGGTTTACCGCGAAGGCTGCCAAATCGGTGTCATCGCGCACACCGAAGCGCAGGCTGTGACTGCGGTCGAGGTGCTCGCGCAACAGTTGGTCGATGCAGCCGCGTGGCACATTCCCGCCGAATTTCCAGATGTCACCCAACTCTCGTCTTGGTTGCGCACCCGCCCTTTGCAAACCACCACCGTGGCGTCGTCGGGCGCTGCCGCTGCCTTGGCCGACAGCTCTGCCGTCAACAGCTTACAGGCGGACTATGCCCGTGGCTATGTGCACCATGGCTCCATGGCGCCCTCGTGTGCGTTGGCGCAATGGACAGGCGACGGCGTGCAGGTGTGGAGCCATTCACAAGGCATCTTCAATTTACGCCGCGACATGGCGTTGGCCTTGGGCTGCACGCCAGAGCAGGTGCGCATCCAACACGTACAAGGGGCCGGTTGCTACGGCCACAACGGTGCCGACGACGTGGCGTTTGATGCCGCTTGGATGGCGCGTTTTGTGGCCGGCACACCCGTGCGCGTGCTGTGGTCGCGACATGACGAAATGGCCTGGTCGCCTTTGGGTCCCGCCATGAGCATTCGCCTGCAAGCGGGTTGGGATGGACACAACCAGGTGGTGTTTTGGCAGCACGATGTGTGGAGCCAAGGCCACGGCACGCGCCCTGGGCGCAACCCCACACCGTCCTTGTTGGGCTGCTGGCTGCAGCACGGAGATTTCCCAGTGCTGATTGCCGAGAACGCGGCTTTGGCCGTGGGTGGCGGTTCTGAGCGCAATGCGGTGCCGCCGTATCAATTTGAGTCTGCGCACATCTACAACCACCGTGTCATGCACATGCCCATGCGTGTGTCTGCACTGCGGGGTTTGGGTGCGCATGCCAATGTGTTTGCCGCCGAATCGTTCATGGACGAAGTGGCGCACGCCACAGGGCAAGACCCCTTGGCTTTGCGTTTGCAGCATTTGCACGACCCACGGGGTCGCGCCGTGTTGGAGAGTGTGGTGCAGCAAGCCCGTTGGAGCGAGCGTGATGCGCGCCAGCACGCGCATGCAGCCCAGGGTGCCGACACCGCATGGGGGCAGGGCTTGGCCTACGCCCGCTACAAAAACACCGGCGCCTATTGCGCCATGGTGGCCGAAGTGGAAGTGGCCGAACAAGTGCGTGTGAAGCGCCTGTACATCGTGGCCGATGTGGGCCATGTGGTGGATGCGGATGGCGTGATCAACCAACTCGAAGGCGGCGCTGTTCAGGCCGCCAGTTGGACCTTGATGGAAGCGGCGCGTTTTGACCGCCAGCAGGTGCTCAGTGTGGATTGGGAGACCTACCCGATCTTTCGCTTTGGCGATGTGCCTGAGGTGTCGGTCGATCTGTTGTTTGACTCAAGCAACCCCTCGGTGGGTGCGGGTGAAGCCACCATTGGTCCGTGTGCGGCTGCCATTGGCAATGCGGTGTTCCACGCGCTCGGCGTGCGGGTGCGTGAGATGCCCATCACGCCCGAGCAAATTCTCAGCGCCATGCACCAAGCCGAAGGTGCTTGAGCGGAACCTTATCTGACACAGGAGTTTTGATGGAATTGCATATTTTGAGCGGCGGCGCCGCCGCAGGTTTGGTTGAGCCCCTGCAGGCCGAGTTTGAAGCAGCGCACCGCTGCACCCTGCATGGCACCTTCAGCGCGGTGGGGGCCATGAAAGAAAAGTTATTGGCTGGCGCCCCCTGTGATGTGGTGATCTTGACCCAGTCCTTGGTCGAGGGCTTGGTCGCCTCTGGCCATGTGCGTGCCGGTAGCGTGCGCCCTTTGGGCGTGGTCAAAACTGGGCTGGCCGTGAAGACGGGCACGCCGCATCCGGCCATTCAGACGCGCGCTGATTTGCAAGCCGCATTCCGTGCGGCTGAGGGCATTTATTTTCCAGACCCCAAGCTGGCCACAGCCGGCATTCACTTTTTGAAAGTGCTCACGGCCTTGGGTTTGGAGGTCGAGTTGGCCGATCGTTTCCGCACCTACCCCAATGGCGCAACCGCCATGCGTGAGATGGCGCGTGCCAGCGGGCATGTGTTGGGCGGCACGCAGGTGACAGAAATCAACTACACCCCAGGTGTCGACTTGATTGGCTTGTTTCCCAAAGAGTTTGAACTGGCCACGGTGTATGCCTTGGGCATTGCCACGCAGGCTAACCAAGCGCAACTGGCACAGCAACTGGCGGACCAGCTCACCAGTGACAGCACACGCGCCCAGCGCATGGCGCT
>CANFJA010000089.1 GCA_947447235.1 Comamonadaceae bacterium | reverse complement strand
TTCATGGCCATTCACTTTTGAGTGGGTGCATCAGACGAAACGCCCCAAACAGACACGCACAGCGTCTCCGCTTTAGGCAGGTCAGCTGGTATCGGCTCGGTGCATCAGAAGCTTTAATGGCTTCTTGCAGCGGTGAATTATTGCCGCTGGCCAAGCCCCTGTGACGCAGCGCACACGGCGGGCTGCTCAAGCCAGCCGAGTGACGCCTTTTGCATTAACCGACATGGGATGCGGCCGCTACAAAGTGGGCTGCGTCCATCACCCCCAGGGGTTCAGCGATCTTTGGCACAAACGCCATTTGGTCCAGCACATCGCGCTGCAGGTCGATGCCGGGCGCCACTTCAAACAGCTCCATGCCCTGAGACGTCAATCTGAAGCTGGCACGCTCGGTCAAATACAAGACCTGCTGCCCGCGCACCAGCGACTGCGCTCCGCTGAAGGTGATTTGCTCCACCTGCGGCACCAGTTTTTTCACTGCGCCTTGTTGCAGCACACGCATCTGACCGTCGCCCGTTTGCAAGCGCACGCCCTTGGCGGCCAAGGTGCCGCAAAACACCACCTTGCGCGCGTTTTGCGCAATGTCGATGAAGCCGCCCGGCCCCACCGTCAAGCCGCCCAGACGCGACACGTTGACGTTGCCTTGGGCATCGAATTCGCCAAAGCCCAAAAAGGCAATGTCCAAACCGCCACCGGCGTAAAAATCGAACTGGGTGGCCGCGTCGAGCATGGCGCTGGCGTTGCGGGCGTAGCCAAACAGCACGCCGTCGAGCAAGGTGCCGCCGTAGGTGCCGTGTTCGATGGTTTGGTAGATGCGGTGCATCTCGCCGCGTGCCGACAGCAGTTTGGCCACGGCGTCGGGCACGCCCACGCCGTAGTTGACCACCGGGCGTTCTTTGTCGGTGTTGAACAACTCCAGCGCCGCACGGCGCGCAATGGCTTGACGCTCGCTGAACTGCTCGGCGGCTTGCGCTTGTTCAGCGGCTTGGTCGGCCGCTTCGCTGCTCAAGCGGGCCTGACCGTGCAACTCGCCACTGAGCGCAGGGTCGAAAGGGATGCCGTAGCTGGTGCGCTGATCCGGGTCGACCACGATGGCATCCACCCAAGCCGCTGGGATGCGCACCTCACGCGCCTTGAGCGCGCCACGTGGCAAACGCTCTTTGACTTGCACGATCACACGGCCACCGCTGTTGCGCGCAGCCAGGGCCAAAGACTGCGAATCTAGGTTGGCCGCTTCGTGTTCGAAGCTGATGTTGCCGTCTTCGTCGGCCGCACTGGCACGCACCAAGGCCACGTGGATGGGAAAAGGTTTGTAGCGCAGGTACTCGCGCCCATCCATCTGCACCACCTCGCTCAGGTCTTCTTGGGCGCTGGCGTTCATCTTGCCGCCACCCAAGCGCGGGTCACACACCGTGCCCAAGCCCACGTGGGTGAACAAGCCGGGCCGGCCCGCGCCGATCTCGCGCATGAGCTGGGACGACACCCCCCCGGGCAAGATGTAAGCCTCGATCTTTTCGGCCTCGGCCAGTTGCTGCATGGCGGGCGACCAGACCCAGTGCCCACCCACCACGCGTTTGACCAAACCCTCGTGGGCAAAGCAGTTCATGCCTTTGGTTTTTTTGTCGCCAATGCCCAAAGCGTGGATGACGGTCAGGCGCTGCGGATGTTGTGTCTGAAGGTAGCGCGCTTGCACCGCTTCAAACAAACAACTGGCTTCCATCAAGCCGCCACCACCGCCCATCAGGCCCACGGTGTCGCCATCGCGGATCAAGGCCACCGCGTCGGCGGCCGACATGAACTTGTTCATGGGTTGTCCTGGCTTATTTGTTCAACTCAAACAAGGCGTCGCCCTGCTTCATGACGCGCTTGGCGATGACGGTGCGGTGAATTTCGCTGGTGCCGTCAAAGATGCGGTAGATGCGCGCGTCACGGTAGTAACGCTCAATCGGCAGATCTTTGCAAAAGCCCATGCCACCAAACACCTGCACGGCGCGGTCCACCACACGGCCCAAGGTCTCGGCTGCATGCACCTTGACCATGGCGATGTGGTCACGGGCATCCATGTCTTGATCCAGCATCCAGGCCGCATGCAGCACCATCCATCGTGCGGCGTTGATCTCGATCACGCTGTCGGCCAACATCTGCTGCACCATCTGAAAGTCGCCAATGGCTTGGCCAAACTGTTTGCGCTGCTTGGCGTAGTCCACCATCAGCGACAGCACATGGCTGGCTTTGCCCACCGCACGCGCCCCCACTTGCGCCAAGCGCACCTGGCCCAACACGCCCATGGCCATTTTGAAGCCCTGGCCTTGTCCGCCGAGCATGGCGATGGGTTCGAGGGGCACGTTGTCAAACCACAGTTCCAAGTGCGGCGTGCCACGCAAGCCCATCATTTTTTGGTCTTTGCCCACGGTGAAGCCCGGCAGACCTTTGTCCACTGCGAAGAGGGAAATTTCTTTGTCGCCGGTTTTGGCAGAGACCAGAAAGAAGTCGGACACCTCGCCGTCGCTGATGAAGTGCTTGGCACCGTTGAGCACCCAGCCAGTGGCTGTTTTCTCGGCCCGGGTTTTGATGCCCTGGGCGTCCGAGCCCGCACCGGACTCGGTGATGGCGATGGCGCACACCCGCTCGCCACGCACACAG
The DNA here is from genome assembly GCA_947447235.1 of Comamonadaceae bacterium. Classification (GTDB taxonomy): domain Bacteria; phylum Pseudomonadota; class Gammaproteobacteria; order Burkholderiales; family Burkholderiaceae_C; genus Limnohabitans. The sequence goes on along the minus strand of CANFJA010000089.1, from coordinate 4,310 downwards.
GGGGTGAGCCAACGCTCAATCTGTGCACCCTCACAGGCCAGCAAGGCTTCGTACACATTGCCAAAAGCACGGCGGATCAAGATATCGCTGGTGTGGCCAAACTGCTCTTCACACAGCATGCGGTCGACCGCGCTCAAGCCGCCGCCGCCAAATTTCTCGGGCATGTTCAAGGCATACAGCCCCAGGGCTTTGCTTTTGGCGTGGATGGCTTGGGCCACCTCCGGCGCCAGAAAGCCCTGGTCTTCCACCTGCTGCTCGAGCGGGTGCAGTTCTTCGGCGATGAAGCGACGCAGGGTGTCGATCATCATTTTTTGTTCATCGTTGAGGGCGAAATCCATGGGGTCTCCAAATCAGATCAAAGGTCAAGCAAGGCGCGACTCGCCGCCAGGGCTTGTCCCGACCAGGCCAAGTCGCCCACAGCACGGGCGCGCTCGTGGTGCGGCACTTCCACGCTGATGAGCAAGTCTTGTGGCAAAGCCTGAAACAGGCTGTGCAAATCAATGGCGCCTTCACCGGGCAACAAGCGTTCGCAACGGGCGGTGTGGATCATGTCGTCCACACTCAAGTCGGTGCTGCCCCGGGCGTTGGTGGTGGGGGCATCGCAAATTTGTGCGAAGTGGAGCAATTCGCGCGGCAGCGCGGCGATGTCGGCCAACGAGGTGTCGGAGCGGGCCACGTGCAGCGCATCGACCAAGATGCCGGCGTTGGACGGGCTTCCTGCGTTGCGGATCACCTGCAAGGCTTCACGCGCATGGCGCACGGCCGTCCAAGGCATGAACTCCAAGTCGGCCGTCAAGCCATAGGGCTGCATGAGGGCGCACAACTGCGCATAGTGGTCGCTCAAACGGTTCAAGTCGGTGTCGTCACCGGCCACCACCACCACCCGCGCTTTGAGCTGGGCACCTGCTTCGAACAAGGGGGTGTAAGGGGTCGGATCAAACACGGGGCCGATGCGGATGATCTCTAAATCAAACACACCCAAGCCGCTGTCGGCCAAGCGTGCTTGACATTCGCGCAGCACTGCCTTGTCGCCCAATAGACGCTGGTGCTGTCCGCCGGGTGTGTTGGCCAGCAAGCGCAAGCCCACGAAGCTGTAGCCTAACTGCGCCGCTTGGGCAATGGTCTCAGGGGCCGTGGACACCTCGGCGGTGAGGTAAGACTGTGAATAGATGCGTGACATGACCGACCTTTCGGATTATTTCAAAGGCGATACCGCGGTGGGCATGGCGATGGTGGACGTCATGGCGGTGGTCAGCCAAGCTGGCCCACCTTTGGGCGGCCAAATGCCTTGGGCCACCGAGTCGGCGCGGGCTTTTGAGCGCGCATCCAGCGAGGGGTAGGCCCAAATGTTGGTGAAGCGCAGCGGACCGTCCAAAGCCACCATGGCCACCACACAGGGCGAGAGTTTCTCGCGCGCGGGCACGGCTTGTTCCCACAAGTCGAGGGTGGGCTGCACACCACCCGGCTTGATGCCGTAAGTGCGAATTTCATACACCGGGCCATGAATGCCGCTCTCGGCGCTGGGGCGCACCGGCTTCATCCATGGGAAGCCCTGGTAGCTGTGTTGCTCCAACGATTGAAAAATTTCACCACAGCCAAAAGGGCTGGCATTGCGTTGCGTGCGCTCGCGCTCGGCTTGCAAACTGGCCAAGTCATGAAAGCCACGCAAGACCACCATTTGGTTCAAGGTGCCAATGTCGGTGAACCAACAGCCCAGCAATTCGCCCTGGCCTTGGGCTGCAAAGGTTTCAACGTTTTTAGCGGCTTGGGGCGCAGTGCCAAATGGCAGGGTCAGGGTGGCGAGTTCGTAATACATGGACGTCCTTTTGAAAAATGTGTCGCTCAGGGGTTGGGCCGCCGCGTGGTGGGCGGCGATGTAACCAAATGTCATGGCGGGCCCGAGGGTGATGCCCCCACTGGGGTAGTGGCCGCCCATGATGCTGTTCATGTCGTTGCCCCCGGCGTACAAACCCGCAATGGCTTGGCCTTGGGCGTTGAGCACCTGCGCGTGCGCGTTGCAACGCAAGCCGGCAAAAGTGCCCAGGCTGCCCGCCACCACGCGCACGGCGTAGAAAGGCGCCTGTTGCAGCGCTGCCATGCAGGGGTTGGGGCCAGGGTGCGCGGCGTCGCCTTGGATGCGGTTGTAGGGCGTCTCGCCTTTGCCAAACTCGGCATCACTGCCGGTGTGGGCCATCACGTTGTAGCGCGCCACCGTGGCTTGCAAGGTGTCGGCCTGAATACCGCAACGCTCGGCCAGTTCTTGCAAGCTGGCCCCCTGTTGCAAGTAGCCATTGGCCAGCCACTTAGCCAACGGCATGGGAGCCGGTTTGACCGCACCCAAGCCCCAGCGGCGGATGAAGCGGTGGTCGCACACCAACCAAGCTTGCACAGGCTCGTCCGCTGGCAAAGCCTGAATCAGACTTTGCATGAAGTCGTGGTACGGGTCGGCCTCGTTGGTGAAGCGCTGGCCCAAGCGCGTGACCGCCATCAACCCGGGCTTGGCACGTTCAATCAAATGTGGAAAGTGGGTGACGCTGCCATCTGGCTGCGGCACCAGCGACACCGGTGCCAAGGCAGCCGCTTGGCACAAGTCGTTGGCCACCGTGCCCCCCATGGCTTCGCCCAAGCGCAAACCGTCGCCGGTGTTGCCACGCGAGGCGGCTGAGAAATGGGCATCACCTTGCGGGTCGTGCGGCAGCAAGGCGCGTTTGCGCGCAGGGTCATGGGGAAAGCCGCCGGTGGCCAACACCACACCGCGTCGCGCATGCACCACGTGCTCACCAAGCGGCGTGCGCACCACCGCGCCGCACACGCGCAGCGCATCACCCTGCGCATCACCCTGCCCTTGCGTGAGCAAACGCACGGCGGAGCTGTTGACGCGCAGGTCCACGCCTGCATCCAACGCCGATTTGGCCAAGGCGGCGATCAAGGCGTTGCCATTGACCAACTGCATACCGCGGCCATGCCAGAGCAGGTCACGCACATGGCGCAACACCCGCGCAGTGACGTGCACGAAAGAGGCCCAACTGCGCAGGCTGTTGAAGAAATGCCGCAGGTCGGCCCCCGACGCAATGCCCATGCCCCACAAGGTGGTCTCGGGCAAGGGGGGCTTGAGCTGTTCGATGTGCTCACCCAACGCACGCCCATCGAAGGGCGCGGCACACACCGAGCGGCCACCGGTGGCCGCGTCGGGGCTGCGGCCATGGAAGTCGGGAATGCTGTTGCCGTCGACAAACTGCAAGGCGGTGTGCTGCTGATAGAACCGCACCATGTTCGGGGCCTGGGTCAGATAAGCCATGGCACGCGCCTCGTCAAACTGCGCACCCAATTCATGGCGCAGGTAGGACAGCGGTTTTTCCAAGGGCTCGGCGATGCCAGCGGCCAATGCCAGCGGATTGCGCGGAATCCACATCCAGCCACCCGACCAGGCGGTGGTGCCGCCGTACTGCGGGTCTTTCTCGACCACGATGACTTTGAGTCCCAAATGCGCCGCCGTCACAGCGGCCGACAAGGCGCCCGCCCCCGAGCCCACAACCAACAAGTCACAGGTGGTGGTGCTCGCGTCAGAGGACGGCTGCAACGACGACATGGGTGTTTAAGGGGCGTAGATCGGCTGGCGATCTTTCGCCGAAGCCCGTTGGTTGAAGAACGGCGACGCTCCGCTGGCCGCAGCCAGTTGCGCCGCGAACGATTGCAATTCGTCACCCAAGGCCAGCATGCGCGCTTCGGTGAAGCGCACCGTGGGCCCCGCGATGGTCAAGATGCCCATGGGCGGCTGACCGTTCAAACGCACCGGCGCGGCCATGGCGTTGAGTCCCGCCGTGAAGGTTTCTTGGGTCAGGCTGTAGCCGCGCGTGCGCGCCCCCTGCAGTTGTTCCAACACGGCCTGCAAGCTGGTGGGGGCGTTGGGGCCGTAGTCGGCAGGCAAACCCAAACCTTGTTTGGAGACCAAGGCCAAGGCCGCGTCGTCTGGCAGCGCCATGAGCCAGGCCAAGCCAGAGGCTGAACAGCTCAAGCGGGCGTCGTTGCCCATGTCGGGGTCGTAACGCAGGCCTTGGCGAGCCCCTTGGGCGCGGGCCACCCAGGTCAGCCGCTCGCCGTCGACCACCGACAAACGCACCAGCTCACCCGAGATCTCTGCCAAACGGTCGAGCAGCGGCTGGGCCACGTCGACGATGCCGGTGTTGCTCAAAAAGCTCAGGCCCATCGAGACCAGCTTGGTGCTGAGCACGTAGTCGCCGTGGTCGCGGGTTTGGCGCACATAGCCACAGCGGATCAGATCGGCCAGCAAGCGGTGCACAGCGCTGCGC
>CANFJA010000088.1 GCA_947447235.1 Comamonadaceae bacterium | reverse complement strand
TGTCCCAAGATGCTGCACGACCACGGCTTGGTGGGTTTGATCTGTGACACCATCCGCTTGATGGTGGTGTCTTCAGGCACCTTGAGCCCCTACGCGGTGGAAGACGTGATGACCGCCTCCATCAAACTACACCACCACAACGAAATGAAAAACGCCGAAGCCATTGGCACCTTGGCAGGCGCTTTGCCTGCGCTGGGGATTGTGGCTTGCGTGTTGGGTGTGGTGAAGACCATGGGCGCGATTGACCAACCCCCCCCTGTGCTGGGTGCCTTGATCGGTGGCGCTCTGGTGGGTACGTTCTTGGGCGTGTTTTTGGCCTACGGTATTTTCGAACCCTTTGGCAGCCGCCTCAAGCAAATCATTGACGAAGATGGCGAAGTGCTCAACGTGGCCAAACAAATCATCATCGGCAACATGCATGGCTATCCAGTGCCATTGATCATCGAAGCCGGGCGTGTGTGCATCAGCCATGACAACCAGCCCACGTTTGGTGAAGTCTTTGATGCGCTGAGGAAATAATGGCTGACGAAAAAGACGAAGCAGCGCTTGCCGCGGAGGCCGCAGCAGCGGCCGAAGCGGCTGCCGCGGCTGAAAAAGAAGCGGCTGAAAAGGCCGCCGCCGAAGCTGCACCGGCACCGGTCATCATCATCAAGAAGATCATCGACGATGGCCACGGTGGTGCCCACGGTGGCGCTTGGAAGATCGCTTTGGCCGACATGATGACCGCCATGATGGCGTTCTTCTTGTTGATGTGGCTGCTGGGCGCGTCCAACGAAGACCAACGCAAAAGCATTGCCGACTATTTCAAACCCACCTCGCAAAGCTTGGTGGCCATTGGACAACTCGCTGGCTCCAATGGGGTCTTGGGTGGACGCTCCATCATCGACCCCGATGGCTTTCCGTTTGCCGCCAAACAAACCGCGCTGCTCGAGCGCTTGACCCCACGCTCTGAAGGCGGCCCCAACCCCAGCACCGACCCGGGCCAAGAAAACAACAACCCTTACTCTGACCCTGACAAGCTCACGCCTGAGCAGAAAAAAGAAATTGCAGCCGCGCAAGAAAAAGCCGACTTTGACAAGCTCGAAAAAGAGATTGAGCAAAAGCTGTCAGAAAACAAAAAGCTGGGTGGCCTGAAAGACCAGGTGTCTGTCACGCGTGACAAACAAGGCCTGCGGATTGAGATCATCGACAAAGCCGACTTCGCCATGTTCCCCAGCGGGGGCATGAGCATGCAGGGCAAGGCCGCGAGTTTGATCAGTGAAATTGCTGCTTCTTTGGCGGAAATGCCCAACAAGATTGCCATTCGCGGTCACACCGACAGCGTGCCTTTCCAAAGCAAAGAAGGCCGCAACAACTGGTCCTTGTCTGCCGAACGTGCCGAAGTGACCCGCGCTTTGTTGGAAAAGAGCGGCATCAAAGAAAGTCGCTTTGCCCGCATTGAAGGTGTGGCCGACACCGACCCCTTCAACCCCAAAGACCCCCGCGATCCGCGCAACCGCCGCATGAGCATCACGGTGCTCTACAACGACCAAGATTAGGCACCGTTCTGATCGTGTACAAAAAAAGCCGCTCAGTGAGCGGCTTTTTGTTGGGCCCAGGCAGGCGCGCGGGTGAGGGCGCTTCAGGCCGAACGCAATTCGTATTTGTTGATTTTTTCAATCAAGGTGGTGCGTTGCAGGTTCAACAACTTGGCGGTGCGTGAGACATTGCCCGAGTTGCGGTCTAAGGCCTGTTCAATGATGCTGCGCTCGATCTGGGCCATGCGTTCTTTGAGCGACATCCCTTCTGGCGGCAGGTGCGGCATGCCCTGGGCCAGCATGATGATGCTTTCAATCTCGTTCTCTTCGGGCTCCGGCTGGTCTTGCATTTCAGCCAAGACCTCGGGCGGAGGCGTCATTTCGAGTTTGGCCAGCAAAGGTGCTTTGGCTTGCAACTCGGCTTGCGCACTGATCAAACCCTTGGGCAACAAGGTCGGCGGGATGGCCCGCAAGTCCAATTCTTGGCCCGCATACAAGGTGCTGAAGCGGTCGACCAAGTTGGAGAGCTCACGCACATTGCCGGGCCATGGGTACTTTTGCAAAGCTGCCATGAAGTCAGGTTTGAAGCGAATCGGGGGCTGTCCAAAGTTGACGAACTTCTGCGCAAAAAAGCCCAACAACTCGGTCACATCGGCCGGGCGCTCGCGCAAAGGGGGCGTCACCATGGGCAAGACATTCAAACGATAGTACAAATCTTCGCGAAACCGACCGGCAGAAATTTCTGTCTCTAAATCCCGATGTGTTGCGGCAATGACACGCACATCCACCTGCACCTGTCGGGTTCCACCAATCGGGTCGACCGTGCGCTCTTGCAACACACGCAGCAATTTGACCTGCATGTCCAGCGACATGTCGCCAATTTCATCCAAAAAAATCGTGCCGCCGTGGGCCAATTCAAAGCGACCAACGCGGTCTGCAACCGCGCCTGTGAAGGCACCTTTGCGATGGCCAAACAGTTCACTTTCGAGTAGGTCTTTGGGGATGGCGGCGCAATTGATAGGCACAAAGTTCGCGCCGCAGCGGTTCGATTGGTCGTGCAGCAAGCGCGCCAACAACTCCTTGCCGGTCCCACTTTCGCCGGTGATCATCACCGTCGCATTCGAGTTGGCCATGGTCGCGACCAAGCCGCGCAAAGCTTGGGCCGACTCGCTAGAGCCAATGAAATGGGGGAGGGGTTTCATGTCAAAAATTCCTACAGTGCATTGTCGGAATCTGGGTTTTTTGCACAAGACAGAAAAAGTATTCATCTGGTGTTTGGTTAAAGATGCCATGCTTGGTGTCGAATCGTGTGGGAGACCCAATCAAGGACAACGACATGAAACGCTTTTTCTCTTCAACGCTGGTTGTGGCAGCTTTGCTATTGGGCGGATGCTCGTATTTCAAGCTCAGCCCAGACAGCGAACCCAAAGAGCTTGCACCCGCTGCGGCCGTCGAGCGCAGAGCGCCCGAGCCCACGTCCATGATCACGCCCATGTCCGAGAAGCGCGACACGCTCATGGCCACGGGCTATGCGGTCATCAGCATTCAAAACCACCGCAACCCTGCGCAGCAACGCTTGCTGGCTATCCGTGCCTCCAAGCTCGACGCCTACCGCGCTTTGACCGAGCAGGTGTATGGCCAGCAACTCGACGCCAGCACCACCGTGGCGGACATGACGGTGATGAGCGACACCTTCCGCGCCCGTGTCGAAGGTGTGGTCTATGGTGCTGTGTTGGTCAGCATCACCCCAGTGGGAGATGACACCTACGAAACCACCATGTCTCTGGACCGCAGCTTGGTCAACGACTTGCGCGCTTTGTACATCGCGCACTTGAACAGCCGCCGCCGTTGAGCGCCCCATTGAAGCTTGTGGCCATGACACACCCCTCTGCCCCTGTGCACACCTGGTCTCGCGCCCTGCGCGTGTGCTGGCTCACCCTGTGCTGCATGCCGAGCGCTTTGCTGGCGGCCGATTTGAGCCCAGAGCAGCGTTTGCAAGCCATCCGCCAAGCCTTGGTGGAAGCCGCCATGAAAAGCAACACCCGTGTCAGCGCCACCAGCTGGATGGACACCAACGGTGCTTTGCGTGAATACAACCGTTTTTCGTCTGAAATCAAAGTGCGCGATTTGCAAGTCACGCGCTATGGACGTGACGAAGCGCAAGAGCCGTTGGCCGAGGTCTCGGCTGCTGCGGCCGAAGTGATCGAACCCACACGCTGCAACGCCCCCCAAGCCAAAGCCCCGTTGATGCAGGTGATGACGGTGTCCTTGGAGCTGTCCCCCAGCCTCAAAGCAGCGCAACGCTACCCAGCGCAGCAGGTGGGCTTGTTGACACGTCAACGCCTGATGCAGGCAGCCACCCAGTCCCAGCACTGGCGCTTGATGACCGACCCGGTCTACACCCGCAACTACGAACGCATGAGCTACAGCCATGGTGAAGAACATGTGCAGTGGCAGATGCACGTCACGGTGGCGCCACCGCCTGTGGGGTTGACCACCGACGACTCCGCCGCGTTCACCCTGCACTGGCAGGTGCGTGCGCCAGGTCAAGTGCACGCCTTCTACAGTGCGCAAGAGGTGGTTGTCGGTGCCCCGCCTGGCTTGGCTTTGACCACCCCCAAAATGGATGGCGAATTGCGCGAAGCGATTGAAAAGGCTGTCTTGCGCATGGGCAAAGCCCTGGACATCCAGCTCTCGTGTGAACCCACCAGCATTGAAGTCACGCAAACCGAAGCAGGCGTGTTGACGCTCAATGCCGGCGGGCGATCCGGTTTGCGCGTGGGCGACAAAGTCATGTTGTCTGACGCCCGTGTCTTGCCCAAGCACGCCTTGGAGGCCGGCGCACTTGACGCCGCCGTCTTGGCCGAAGTTAAATCGGTCAGGCCTTACCAAGCTGAACTCAAGCAAGTGGCCGGGCGTTCGCAAAAATTCCAAGGTGCGTGGGTGGCATGGCCCTACACCTATTGATCCCACTCAGATTGGAAAACCTCATGACTTTGTCTGTCCTCTCCCGTGCTGGCTTGGTTGGCGTTTGCGTGGCCTTGAGCTGCCTCAGCTTGTCTGCATCAGCACAGTCCAAGACCTACCAGGTCAAATCGGGTGACACCGTTGACCATGTCATCCGTCAAGCCATGGCCGACAGTCCCATCAAGCCCACCATCTTGCGTCAGGCCTTGATGTCACACAACCCAGAGGCCTTCACCAAGTCCACGCCACGTGTGCTGATTGCCGGTGCCGTGCTCAAAGTGCCCAGCACCGAAGACGTGTTGCGCCAATACGCGCCAGCCAAGTCCAACGATTCGGCCGCCCCATCCAAGTCGGGTGGTTACACCACGGCTGACATCAACATGAACGAGCGCAAAAACTGGGTGCGCTTCCCCTGACATGGCCATCCTCGGGCCCGAGGGCGTCCATCAAATTGCACGCGTCTCTCCAGTTCACTTGGAGATGCGGCAAATCTATGTGGAAGCCCCCGTGGCGCGGCACTTGGGGCTGCATGATGGGCAAGTGGTGCAAGCCGTGGCTGCCTTGCGCCAAGACCAGCTCAAGCTGGTCCTCAACGAACACGTGTTCAATCTTCCGCTGTCACCCTACATCAAAGAAGGCGACATGGTGCAGCTGCGCGCCCAGTTGCTGCCCACCGGCCAGTGGGCCTTGCAGTTGTTGCACTCGGGCCACTTTGCCGGCCATGACCCGCTGGCCCCGGCGACGTCACCCTCGCGCTTGAACAGCTTGTTGTTTCAGCCAGAAGGCTTTGCCAATTGGCTCAATTTGCTCAAACCTGGCGTGCTGGAAGCCTTGCTGCCAGCGGGCGAAAACTCCTCGTTGTTAGAGCGATTTTTAGGTCAACGTCTGAGCATGGCCAGTTTGCAGGGGCCTAGCTTGAAACGGTGGGTGCTCAAACACACCAAATCAGGTGAGGCCAACTTGGCGGAAGGCTTGCCTGCCGACGACGACCCCAAAGCCCTCTTGCGCTTGCTCATGAATGCGAGTGCCAATGAAGATGCCCAAGAAGCCAGCGCAGCCAAAGACACCTTGCAACATGCACTCGATGAGTTGGAAGGTGCGCAAATCAAAGCGCTGCAAGACTTGCACAAAGGTGATTTGAACTTCAGCCTGGTCATTCCCTTCAAAGACGCAGAGCCGATTGAGTTGCAGTTTGAGCGTCAAGGCAACAAGCCCGGACAACCCAAAAACCCGTTGGTGGTCAACATCCACACCGTCAGCCAAAGCTTGGGCGAGGTCTGGCTCAAGACCACCATCCGTCAAGATGCACAGGTCGACTTGACCATGTGGGCCCTCAAACCCGAGGTCGCCGCATTGGCCCGCTTCAACGCCAGTGAACTGACCTATGAGTTGGAGTTCGCAGGCTTGGTCATGGGCAGCTTTCAGGTCTTCAATGCGCGTCGCCCCGACAACCAACCGGTGCGCGAGCCGGTCAACCACGGTGCCTTGGTGGACACCCGGGTCTAAGGCGTGAGCACGGCATGAACCACAAGCCCTACACCGAAGCTGTGGCCCTGGAGTATGGGCGCAACAAAACCCCGGTGGTCAGTGCCAGGGGCGACGGCGAATTGGCGCAGCGCATCGTGCAAGAAGCCAAGCGTCAAGGTGTTTACGTGACCGAAGACCCGCGCTTGCTGGCCATGCTGAGTCGACTCGATGTGGGGCAAGAAATTCCGCCAGACATGTACAACGCGGTGGCTGTGATCTTGGCTTGGGTCTACTGGCTCAAGGGCATGCAACCAGGGGATGAGCGCTAGGCTGCGCTTCAGGCGTCGCTGTAGCCGCGTCCGCGGCGCGCGCGCGACAACTTGCCGAGCCGGTCATAAATTTCGACCGAGCTGGTGGGGTCTTCGACCTGAAGACTTTGCAAAGCGCCACGGATGGCTTCGATCTTTCGGTGTATCAACACCTCATTGCGGCGGTGCAAGTCGCGGCAATGCATCATGTGCTCTTTGAAACCGTCCCACTCAGGCCCCAATGCATCGGCCGACTCGGGGCCTTCGATGCCTGCGAGTCGGGTCAGCTCTTGCAAGAGCGCGTTTTTGCTGCTTTGGGTGGCCTCAAAGGCATCCAAATTTTGCGCTTTCAACTGGTCAAACTCTGTCTCGAGCAATTGCTCAAGCGAGCTCACCGTGGCCAAGGCTGTCGACAAATTGTCGTCCAGCGCTTGAGCCGTTGTGCTGCTTGTCATGTTCGGTCAGTAACCGTTCAGTTGCTGATCATTTTTTCCAACGACACAAAGCTCTCGGCAATGCGTCGTGGGTTGATCGGGTAGTTGCCGTCCTTGATTGCCTGCTTGATGGCGTCAACCTTGGCGCGGTCAAAGTCGGGCTCGGCCATGACCTTTTGGGCTACGTTGCTCAAGCTCACTTTGTCTGCTCCGGCTTTTGCTTTTTCCAGCGGTTGAGAGGGCGTGCCTTCTTTCGCCTGAGCGGCAGAAGAGCTCTTTTTATCGAC
>CANFJA010000087.1 GCA_947447235.1 Comamonadaceae bacterium | reverse complement strand
TGCTGCCCTAGGGCCTGTTGACTTGGGCTTAGTTGGCGATGACGGGCTGGTCTTGCCCGCAGTAATGCAAGACGCGGTTGATCAATGAATGACGGTCAAAGGGTTTGGGCATGACCTCATCGATGCCGACTTCCTTGCAAGCCTCCAACGCATCCCCGGCCACATTGGCGGTGAGTGCAATCACGTGAACGTCTTTGAAGGGCTTGGGGAGGGTGTTGCGCACGCGGCGCATGACTTCGATGCCGTCGATGTCAGGCATCACCAAGTCCAGCAGCACCAAGTCGTAGTGGGTGTGCGTCATTTTGGCCAAGCCGGTGGTGCCGTTTTCGGCTTCCTCGATCTGGGCATTGGGCATGGCCCGCTGAATCGTGGCTTTGGCCACCAAACGGTTGACGGCGTGGTCATCGACGATCAACAGTTTCACTGGGGTGGTGTGAATGTGCTCTTGAATAGGCGCTGATTTTTGAGGTGGCGTGACCACATGCACGGGTATTTCGAAGGAAAAGGTGGCGCCTTGGCCGGGTGTGCTGTCGACCCGCAATTCACCCCCGTGGCTTTTGATCAAGGTGTCGCTGATGCTCAAGCCCAAACCATTGCCACGCAAAGCATCGTTCGAGGCGCGACCTTTGTCTGCTCGTGGGAGTTGTACAAAGGGCTCGAAGATGCTTTTCTGCGCCTCCAACGGAATGCCCGGTCCCGAGTCTTCAACAGACACCAACAACTTTCCACAGGAACTAGGGTCGGGGCTTGGCATGTAGGAGACGCGCATTTCAACATGGCCCGCTTGGGTGAATTTCAAGGCGTTGCCCAGCAAGTTGATCAACACCTGGGTCAGGCGGTGTTGATCGGCGTTGACCCATTCGGGTACCTTGGGCGCAATGATGACTCTGTAGGCCAAGCCCAGATCAATGGCGCGCGGGCTCAATGTGCTGTGCGTGGTCTGCAGCATGGTGTGCAAATTGAAAATCTGCGGGTTCATGGCCACCTTGCCATTTTGAATTTGTGAGAAGTCCAGCAAGTCGTTGATCACGGTCAGCAAGTGGGCGGCTGAGTTTTGGGCGCCTGTGACAAATTCTTTGGACTCTTGTTCCATGTTGGGATCTGTGCTCATCAGGCTCAGATAGCCCATCACCGCATTCAACGGTGTGCGCATCTCATGGCTGACGATCGCCAAAAACTGATCTTTGTGTGCATTGGCCTGTCGCAAGTCTTGGGACAAGCGCTGGAGGCTCAGGTTGTTGCGGTTGACTTGGCGCAGGGTGGTCACGTTCATCGAATCCACGGCGTCAATCAAAGACCACTCGGCATAACAAAGCAGCGTGTAGGTGAGCGCGCCATACATCAAGTCGGAAGCAGTTTCGCCGGGCCGCGACGCAATGAAGCCCATCAATTGCAAAGCCAGCATGCCCAGCACCGACAGGAATGACACACCCAGCCAAAAAGAGACGACACGGCGTGATTCAAACGAAAACATGGGCAGCAGTGGAACAATGCTCAGCCACACCATCGAGGGAGAGGTCACCCCGCCTTGTTGTGCCGCATTGAAAAGAATGAGGCACATCAAGTTGGCTTGGTAGACCGTTTGCGCCCAAATTCGTGGCAGCTTGTAAAACCACATCAGCAACGACGCAACAACGCCCCCGGCCCCCACCAAGGCGCTGTATGCGGTGACGTTTTTGTCAATGGCAAAAAGAATCACAGACATGGTCAGCAACGCCCACAAGGCGGACACGACAAAAAAGACGTAGTAAACGTCGTGGGCGCTGCGACGACTCTTGGGCATCAAGCGCTTGATGGCAACGAGGAAAGGGCGTGTGAGCATCTTTAAATAACCAATAAGAATGATTTATTTGTTGATTTTGTTATTTTAGTTTTAAATTGTTGAATGTGAAAGGGGTTTCAAGATTGGCCCGGCATCAGGCTGGCGGCTGCGCTAAAATCAGCAATCCCGAGGAGCGCTGCAGCTGAATCGACCCAGATTCAGTGAGGCTCGGAACCTAACTTCCCAACCGCGCTCACCCACTGACAACGTGAGGTGAGCACCTCGGACACATCCCTTGTGCTTGGATTCACGCGTCAGTGGCCCTGAACCTTTTGGAGCCTGACCATGAACGCTGTTCTCAAACCCACCCAAGCCATCGACTACGTCGTGGCCGATATGTCCCTGGCCGCCTGGGGCCGCAAAGAAATCAAGATCGCCGAGACCGAAATGCCCGGCTTGATGGCGATTCGTCAAGAGTTCGCCAAAGCGCAGCCACTCAAAGGCGCACGCATCACAGGCAGCTTGCACATGACCATTCAAACGGCCGTGTTGGTTGAAACCTTGCAAGCCTTGGGCGCTCAAGTGCGTTGGGCCTCGTGCAACATCTTCTCCACCCAAGACCATGCTGCGGCCGCTTTGGTGGCCGAAGGCACCCCCGTGTTTGCCATCAAGGGCGAGAACCTGACCGAGTACTGGGACTACACCCACCGCATCTTCGACTTTGGCGCAGCCAACACGGCAGGCGAAGGCCCCAACATGATCTTGGACGACGGCGGCGACGCCACGCTGCTGATGCACTTGGGCAAGCGCGCTGAAAAAGACGCATCGCTCATCGCCAACCCCACCAGCGAAGAAGAAACTTGTTTGTTCAACGCCATCAAAGCCAAACTGGCGGTGGATCCCACCTGGTACAGCCGCAAATCTGCCCAAATCATTGGTGTGACCGAAGAAACCACCACCGGCGTGTTGCGCTTGAACGAAATGGCCGCCAAGGGCAGCCTGATGTTCCGCGCCATCAACGTGAACGATTCGGTGACCAAGAGCAAGTTTGACAACCTCTACGGCTGCCGCGAATCCTTGGTGGACTCCATCAAGCGCGCCACCGACGTGATGATCGCGGGCAAAGTGGCTTGCGTGGCCGGTTATGGCGATGTGGGCAAGGGCTCTGCCCAAGCTTTGCGCGCACTGAGCGCCCAAGTGTGGGTGACCGAGATCGACCCGATCAACGCCTTGCAAGCCGCCATGGAAGGCTACAAAGTGGTGACCATGGAGTACGCCGCCGACAAGTGCGACATCTTTGTGTCTGCCACCGGCAACAAAAACGTGATCCGTTATGAGCACATGGCCGCCATGAAAGACGAAGCCATCGTCTGCAACATCGGTCACTTCGACAACGAAATCGATGTTGCCTCGCTGGAAAAATTGCAGTGGGACGAAATCAAGCCCCAGGTCGACCACATCACCTTCCCCGATGGCAAGAAGATCACCCTGTTGGCCAAAGGCCGCCTGGTGAACTTGGGTTGCGCCACCGGCCACCCCAGCTTTGTGATGTCCTCGAGCTTTGCCAACCAAACCATCGCGCAGATCGAGCTGTTCACCAAGCAAGACCAGTACGAATCAGGCAAGGTGTATGTGTTGCCCAAGCACTTGGACGAAAAAGTGGCGCGTTTGCACCTGCAAAAAGTGGGCGCCATGTTGACCGAGCTGACCGAAGAGCAAGCTTCCTACATTGGCGTGTCCAAGAACGGCCCCTACAAAGCCGACACCTACCGCTACTGAGCACGGCGTCTGGCATGCGTGCTGACCAGCTGCTGGTCGACCGAGGCTTGGCCGCCTCGCGCTCACAAGCGCAGCGGTTGATTGCTTCGGGCGTCCAATGGCGGGTCGGTGCTGCGGCCTGGCAGCGTGTGGCTAAAAACGGCGACACGCTGCCCTGCTTGTGTGAGCTTGAGTTGTTGGATTGCGCAGAGTCGCGTTATGTCTCCCGTGGTGGCTTGAAGTTGGAGGGCGCCTTGCGCGACAGCGGACTGCGCATCAATGGCATGCGTTGCCTGGATGTCGGGCAAAGCACCGGTGGCTTCACCGATTGTTTGTTGCAGCAGGGGGCTGATCAAGTGGTCGGTGTGGACGTTGGCCATGGGCAGTTGCATCCGCGCTTGCTTGATGATCCTCGGGTGTCGTGTGTGGAGCGCCTCAACGCCCGTGAACTGCAACCCGATGATGCCCGTCTGCCCGAGGCGCGGTCAGGCTTTGATGTGATCGTGGGCGATTTGTCTTTCATCTCGCTCACCCTCGTCTTGCCAGCGTTGCTGCCCTTGCTCAGGCGCCATGGCCATTTGCTGATGTTGGTCAAGCCACAGTTTGAATTGCAGCCCCATGACATTGGCAAAGGTGGTTTGGTCAAAGACCCTGCCAGCTACCCCAAGGTGGAGGCCCGTTTGCGTGAGGCTTGTGCCCGCCTTGGATTGCATGTGTTGGGCTACTGGCCCAGTGCCATTGCCGGAGGCGATGGCAACAAAGAGTTTTGGATAGGAGCGCGTTGTGACGAACAACAGTCTGAGTATTGAGTTTTTCCCACCTAAGACGCCCGATGGGGCCGAAAAGTTGCGCGCAGTGCGCCAAGCCTTGTATGTGTTGAAGCCGCAGTTTTGCTCAGTCACCTATGGTGCGGGGGGCTCGACCCAGGCCGGCACCTTGTCGACCTTGAGCGAAATCTTGGCCGAGGGCTTGCCCGCTGCCTCGCACTTCTCGTGCATTGGCGCCACGCGTGAGGGCGTGCGCCAACAACTGGCCGACTTCAAGGCCATGGGCATTCGCCGCTTGGTGGCCCTGCGCGGTGACTTGCCCAGTGGCTATGGTGGCAGCGGCGAGTTTCAGTACGCCAGCGATTTGGTTGCGTTCATCCGCGCCGAAACCGGCCAAGACTTTGCCATTGAAGTGGCGGCTTACCCTGAGATTCATCCCCAAGCCAAATCGGCCCAAGCCGACTTGCAAGCGTTTGCGACCAAGGTGAAAGCCGGGGCTGATTCGGCCATCACCCAGTATTTTTACAACAGCGATGCCTACTTCCGATTTGTGGAGGATGTGCAAAAGCTCGGTGTGGATGTGCCCATCGTGCCTGGCATCATGCCCATCACCAGCTCGGCACAGTTGCTGCGTTTTTCGGATGCCTGTGGTGCGGAAATACCACGCTGGATTCGTTTGCGACTGCAGGGCTATGGCGATGATGTGGCGTCGATCAAGGCCTTTGGCTTAGAGGTCGTCACCGATTTGTGCGATCAATTGCGCAGCGCCGGCGCGCCGGGCTTGCATTTCTACAGCATGAACCAAAGCGCCGCTACGTTGACGATTTGCCAGCAGTTGGGGCTGCGTGCCTGAAGGGCGCGGCTGGCAATTCGACAATCACGAGACGAGAAAGTAGCCAAATAACTATATATAGTTAAATATTGTAGAATTTCTAAACTTTTTGATGTTTTTAGAGGTTCTGTGATGAAAAAAGTAGCAGCTTGGGCCTTGGGATTTTGGATGAGCGCATCTCTTACCGCACACGAGATGCCGTGGCTGCTGAGGGGCCGTTTGGTGCAGCCACAGCTCAGCTACATGCCCAATCCCGGTGAGTTTTCGATGGATCAAAAGCCCATGCCCGAAGTTGATCTGAGTTATTTTTTCTCTGAAAACTTGGCGATGGAGTTCAGCTTCACCGCCTTGAGTTCGCAAAGGGTTTACCGCGATTCCTTGCCAATCGGTACGTTTGACAATTTGCCTCCTAGCTTGCTGGCCCAGTACCACATCACGCGTTGGCGAGCGATCAAGCCCTATGTCGGCGCTGGCATCGCGTACACGAAAACCTCGACTTTGCATTTCGATTCACCCAATTTCCCTGTGGCAGTCGACCCCCGCAGCTGGGGCGTGGCCAGGCAAGTGGGGGTAGATATTCCCTTCAATCAAACCTGGTCCTTGAATGTGGACTGGAAGAAGGCTCGATTCAACGCCTTCATCGCAACCCCTTTGTTCTCAGTGGACAGCCGAGTGACTTTGCGCACGGCCAGTGTGGGCCTGGGCTATCGTTTTTGAGTCGGTGTGGCGACTCAGCCCAACTTTTATTGATCTAGGTCATGCCGTGCGGTGATGGGCTTTGATGCGTGTCAAAGTGAGCGCTCCGCCTTCGCCGTCCAATTGTTTCCACGGGAATAGACCCGAGCAAGCCCCAAGGAAACATCATGAAAAAAATCATCATCGCTGCCGCAGTTGGCATGTGGTTCGCAGGACACGTAGCGGCCCAAGAAAGCCCATGGTTGGTACGTGCACGCGCCGTGAACTTGCAGATGGCCAACGACACCACATCGACCATCCAGACACTCAATGTCAATGTCGACAACAAAACCATTCCAGAGGTAGACATCTCGTATTTCTTCAACAAGAACTTGGCGGCCGAGTTGATCTTGACGGTGCCCCAGAGTCAAACGGTTTACGCAGGATCCGCCGCCTTGGGCACTTTCAAGCATTTGCCGCCAACGCTGACGCTTCAATACCACTTCACTGACTTGGGTGGCTACAAACCGTATGTCGGTGCTGGCCTCAACTACACCAAAATCAGCAGCGTGGATGTAAAAAATGGTGCGACACCGCTTCAGCTGGACAACCACAGCTTTGGCTTGGCCATTCAGGCGGGCGTCGATATTCCGCTGGATAAAAACTGGTCATTGAACCTGGATGTGAAAAAAGTCAACCTCAAGACCGATGTGTATGCAGCCGGTGCCAGCTTAGGCACGCTCAAACTTAACCCGACCTTGGTCGGGGTGGGGGTCGGGTACCGCTTCTAAGCGGCATCAGTTCATATAAAGCTCAAGCCGCGCACTGCGCGGCTTTTTTGCTTGTCTGCGTCTGACGCCTGTGAATAGGGTGAGGTCCGCTTGGCGTGGTGGATGGTTCAGCGTTCGTCAAAACTCACCACCAGCTCAGGGGTGATGGGGCGAGATTGGCAGCTCAACACAAACCCTTGTTCCATCTCCCATGGCTCGAGCGTGAAGTTTTTGCTCATGGCCACTTGGCCTTGCATCACTTTGGCGCGACACGTACAGCACACGCCGCCTTTGCACGAGTAAGGCAAATCGAGCCCATGGGTGAGCGCCACATCGAGTACATGCTCGTCAGGCCCCATGCGCATGTCATAGGGCTTGCCGTCTAGGATGATGCGCAACTGAATTGCGGATGACGGGGTGTCTGATGTGGCACGCATCGCTTGGCGCAGCGCGG
>CANFJA010000086.1 GCA_947447235.1 Comamonadaceae bacterium | reverse complement strand
GGCATAGGCGCCGTTGCCTTGCACCGGGTTCAAGATGTCGGTGTACTTCATGCCGTGCGCCATGCAGGAGTTGAAGTCATCCACGCCATAAGCGGGGGCGCTGTGGACGATGCCGGTGCCGTCGTCGGCGGTGGCGTAGTCGGCCAGGTACACCGGGGCCGTGCGTTGGTAGCCTGCGTCCACGTCGGACAGCGGGTGGTGGAAGGCGATGTGGTCGAGTGTTTTGCCCAAGGTGGTCGCCACCACGCTGCCGCTGAGCTGCCAGCGCGCCAGGCATTTCTCCACCAGCGATTCGGCGCACATCAGCAAGCCGCGTTCGGTGTCGACCAAGGCGTAGGTCAATTCAGGGTTGAGGTTCAAGGCCTGGTTGGCCGGGATGGTCCACGCGGTGGTGGTCCAGATCACGGCGAACGCGTCTTTGTCGAGCTTGGGCAAGCCAAAGGCCGTTGCCAGTTTGTCGGGCTCGGCGCATTGAAACGCCACATCCAGGGTGTCGCTTTTCTTGTCGGCGTATTCAATTTCAAACTCGGCCAAAGACGACCCGCAGTCAAAGCACCAGTACACGGGCTTCAAGCCTCGGTAGACAAAGCCACGTTCGATCACGCGCTTGAAGGCGCGCAGTTGGCCCGCTTCGTTGGCTGGGTCCATGGTGCGGTAAGGGCGCTCCCAGTCACCCAGCACGCCCAGGCGTTTGAAGTCTTCGCGCTGTTGCTCAATTTGTTCGCTGGCAAAGGCGCGGCTTTTGGCTTGCATGTCATCGCGGCTGAGCTTGCGGCCATGCAGTTTTTCAATCGCGTTTTCAATCGGCAGGCCATGGCAGTCCCAGCCGGGGATGTACTGCGCGTCAAACCCTGCGAGTTGCTTGGACTTGACGATCATGTCTTTGAGCACTTTGTTGAGTGCATGGCCAATGTGCAGTTTGCCGTTGGCATACGGCGGGCCGTCGTGCAACACAAACAAGGGGGCACCCAGGCGCGCGACACGCAGCTTTTTGTACAAACCTTGTTCGTTCCAATGCTTGGCCCAAGCGGGCTCGCGCTTGGGCAAATCGCCACGCATGGGGAACGGCGTGTCCATCATGTTGATGCGCGTGTCGGGAGAGGCGGTTTTGTCGGTCATGGCTGTTTCAGGGGCAAGGCGGGTTGTGCGAAGGCTCGCTGAAGGGGCGGGCTTGGGGCTTCAAAGACAGACGCGGGGCAAGGTGCGTCGGGCGTGCCCCGTCAAATTCGGGCGCTGAAGGCCCAGGCACGCGCGTCCTCGCAGTCTTGGCGTATGCCTTGTTGCAAGGCTTCCAGACCGTCGTATTTGCGTTCGTCGTGCAATTTATGTAGCAGTTCCACACGGATGATTTTACCGTAGCCCCCTTCGCCGCCCAGCTGGGTCGGCCAGTCCAGGCAATGGGTCTCCAGCAGCACGCGACCGCCGTTGACGTCGTTGGCGTCCAGTGATGGACGGATGCCTAGGTTGGCCACACCGGTCAACGCAGCGTCGCCCAAGCCATGCACACGCACCACAAAAATGCCGCTGGCAGCAGGCTTGCCGTGTGAAAAGCGCAAATTCAAGGTGCGGCAGTTGAGCTCGCGTCCAAGTTTGCGGCCATGCACCACATGGCCTGAGATGGCGTAGGGACGCCCCAACAACTGAGCCGCTGCGTGCATGTCGCCCCTTGCCAAGGCATCCCGCACGGCTGAACTCGATACGCGCAGGCCGTGCACTTCGTAGCTGTTCATGCGTGCCACGTCAAAGCCCAGTTTCGACCCAGCGGCGTCAAGCATCGCGTAGTCACCCGCACGCTTGGCACCAAAGCAAAAGTCGTCACCCACCAACACGTACTTCACGCCCAGGCCTTGACACAGCACGTCCTGGATAAAAGCCTGAGGCTCTTGTGAGGCAAACGCATGGTCGAAAGGCAGTACCACGCATTGGTCGACGCCGCAGGCGCGCAGTTCGTTGAGTTTGTCGCGCAAGGTCGCGATGCGGGCAGGCGCGAGTTCGGGCTTTTGAAAGCGCTTGGCGAAGAAGTCGCGTGGATGCGGTTCGAACGTCATCACGCAACTGGGCACGCCCCGGTGACGGGCTTCGTTTTGGAGCAAGGCCAGCATGGCCTGGTGGCCTCGATGCACACCGTCAAAGTTGCCGATGGTCAGGGCGCAGGCAGGCGCGAGCGCACGGTGGTGAAAACCTCTGAAAACTTGCATGGTGCTGAATAGTTGGTGCGCGACAAGGACTTGACACGCAATCGCTGTATATTGTCCTTGATAGACGTGTGCATTCCGAATCGGTGTTTTGAACTCGAATGATGGAGGTGTGTTGTGAAGGTCTTGAAACTCTCTGCCCAGGGGCTGCCCCAATCCTGGATCTCGCTGGAAGAAGCGGTCATCCATTACGCAGCGGGAGACGTGCGCTGGGAGTCTGGCGGCGAGGTGGCGGTGTTTCATGGCGGCACCAATGCCATCACGGGTGAGTTGTCGGTGATTGCCGTCAACAGCATCATCGGCACGCGAGGGGTGCCCAACATCAACCCTTTTGATTTAAAGCCCGGCCTGACCAACGCCAAGTTGTTTGCCCGTGACCGCAACATTTGCGCTTACTGTGGTGCCCATTTCCATGAAACCGAACTCACGCGTGAACACATTCGGCCCTTTGGCCAACAAGGCATGGACCACTGGATGAACGTGGTCACGTCGTGCAAGTCATGCAACCACCGCAAGGGCAACCGCACGCCTGAACAAGCCAACATGCCTTTGCTGTACGCCCCCTATGTGCCCAGTCTGTGGGAAGATTTCATCTTGCGCAACCGTCGCATCTTGTCGGACCAGATGGAGTTTTTGATGGCGCATGTGCCCAAGAGCTCTCGGCTCTTGGCTTGATCGTGCGTCCCTCCGGCCAGGCTTAGCCTCGCGTCAGCAACTGCGCCACCACCCTCGGATACATCACATGCTCTTGCGCCAGCACGCGCTCGGCCAAGGTCTCGGCGGTGTCACCGGCCAACACGGGCACCACAGCTTGCGCCAATATTTCACCGTGGTCTAGCTCTGTGGTCACGCGGTGTACCGTGGCCCCGGCGAATTGGCAACCCGCTTGCAGCGCCCGCTCGTGTGTGTGCAGTCCTGTGAAGGCGGGCAGCAACGAGGGGTGGATGTTGACCAAGCGCCCAGCGTAATGGGCCACAAACCCAGGGGTCAGGATGCGCATGAAGCCCGCCAGCACCACCAAATACGGTTGGTAGGTGTCGATGGTGGTCATCAAGGCGGCGTCGAAAGCCTCACGTGGTTGTCGTTCAGTGGCAAAAGCGGTGTGCTCGACCACCGCCGTGGCAATGCCTTGGGACTTGGCGAAGGCTAAGCCGAGCGCATTGGGCCGGTTGCTGATGACCGCGCTGATGCGCGCATCCAGGCGTTTGTCCCAGTGATCCGCCTGTGCGGCTTGCACGATGGCCGCCATGTTGGAGCCGCTGCCGGAAATCAAGATCACGATATTTTTCATCTGAGCGAATTATCCGGGGGCAAAAAATCGCACGGTCGTGCTAAAAACGAGGGGTCGCGTTTTGGCTCAGAAAGTACCCCGATGGATTTGGCTTTTACCCCCGAAGAAGAGGCGTTTCGCCAAGAAGTGCGTGCATGGGTGCACGCCAATTTGCCGCCTGAAATTTCACACAAGGTGCACAACGCCTTGCGCCTGACGCGTGACGACATGCAGCGATGGGCCCAAATTTTGGGTCGCAAAAACTGGCTGGGCTTTGGCTGGCCCACCCAGTTTGGGGGGCCAGGTTGGAGCGCGGTGCAAAAGCATTTGTTCGAGGAAGAGTGTGCTTTGGCGGGCGCGCCGCGCATCGTGCCGTTTGGTCCGGTGATGGTGGCGCCTGTGATCATGGCTTTCGGAAATGCCGAACAACAGCAGCGCTTTTTACCCGGCATCGCCAGCGGCGAGGTGTGGTGGAGTCAGGGCTACAGCGAGCCGGGCTCTGGCTCAGACCTGGCTTCGGTCAAGACCCGCGCCGAGCGTGTGGGCCACCACTACGTGGTCAACGGCCAAAAAACTTGGACCACCTTGGGCCAACACGGCGACTGGATTTTTTGCCTGGTGCGCACCAGCAACGAAGGCAAGCCGCAAACCGGCATTTCCTTTTTACTCATCGACATGAAGTCGCCCGGCGTCAGTGTGCGCCCCATCAAGCTGCTCGATGGCGAGTGCGAGGTCAACGAGGTGTGGTTTGACAACGTGCAGGTGCCAGTTGAAAACCTGATTGGCGAAGAGAACAAAGGTTGGACCTATGCCAAACATTTGCTGGCGCACGAGCGCACCAACATCGCCGACGTCAACCGGGCCAAGCGCGAGTTGGAACGCTTGAAACGCATTGCCAAAGCCGAGGGCGTGTATGACCCGGCCACAGGCGGTCTGGAGGCGCTGCGCTTTCGTGACGAGATTGCCAAGCTTGAAGTGGACGTGGTGGCGCTCGAGATGCTGGTGTTGCGTGTGCTTTCGGCTGAGAAGTCGGGCAAGCAAACGCTCGACATTGCTGGGCTGCTCAAGATCAAGGGCAGTGAAATTCAGCAGCGTTACACCGAGCTGATGATGCTCGCCGCTGGCCCCGCCAGTGTGCCCTTCATCGAAGAAGCGATGGTGGCAGGTTGGCAGGGCGACGCTGCATTGAGCGGCTTGTGGCTGGGTGGCGCCATGCATGCGGCGCCGTTGGCGTCGAGCTACTTGAACATGCGCAAGACCACCATTTATGGTGGCTCCAACGAGGTACAGCGCAACATCGTGGCCCAAGTGGTGCTGGGATAAGGAACGGACATGGACTTCAATTTTTCAGACGAACAAGAGCAGCTGCGCGACGCGGTACGCAAATGGGTCGACAAAGGCTATGACTTTGAGCGCCGCCGTGCGGTGGTGGCTGAGGGCGGTTTTTCTCGCGCGGCCTATGGCGAGTTGACCGACTTGGGTTTAGGCGGCCTCTTCATTCCTGAAGCCTTGGGTGGTTTAGGGATGGGGCCGGTCGAAGGCATGGTGGTCATGGAGGAGCTCGGGCGTGGCATCGTGCTCGAACCCTTGGCGCAGACGCTGATCGCTGGTGCCCTGCTCTCAGGCTATGCCCCTGCCGAGGTGCAAGCGGCCTGGTGCGAGAAGGTCGCTACGGGTGAGGCGCTGGTGGTGCTGGCGCACCAAGAGCGCGCCGCACGTTACCAACTGGCCCATTGCCAGACCACGGCCCAGTGGCAAGACGGGCGCTGGACCTTGACGGGTGCCAAAAGCGTGGTGCCCGCAGGGGACCAGGCGGACGCCTTGTTGGTGCCCGCCATGGCCAACGGTCAGATGGGCTTGTACCTGGTGACACGCCATGCCGCTGGTGTGGCGACCCGGGGTTACCTCACGCAAGATGGCAGCCGTGCCGCTGAGTTGAGCCTGCACCAAGCGCCTTGCACCTTGGTCACGACCGATGGCATGACGGCCTTGTTGCACGCGCAAGACATTGGCATTGCCGCCGTGTGCGCCGAGGCCGTCGGGGTGATGGACAAAACCTTGGCCATCACAGTCGAGTACATGAACATGCGCAAGCAGTTTGGTGTGGCCATCAGCAGCTTTCAGGCGCTGCGTCACCGCGTGGCCGACATGAAGATGCAGCTGGAGTTGGCCCGCTCGATGAGCTACTACGCGTCCCTCAAGCTCAATGCCCCGCAGGCCGAGCGACGCCGGGCCATGGCCCGCGCCAAGTACCAACTGGGCACGTCAATGCGCTTTGTCGGCCAACAAGCGGTGCAACTGCACGGCGGCATTGGCGTGACCGACGAATACATCGTCAGCCACTACTTCAAAAAGCTCACGCAACTGGAGCTGACCTTTGGCGACACCTTGCACCACTTGGGCCAGGTCTCGGCCCAGATGCAAGACACGGCCGGCGTGTTTGCCTGAGGGCATTGCCCGCCACTCAGTTCGCCCCAAGCGCAGGGCTTTCAGTTCAGGGCCTTCAGTTGGCGCGCTGAAAGCGCGGTTGCAGCAGGCCGTCAATCACCACCTGTTCGGTGAACATGGCGGCGGGCCGCACCCACAGGCCATGGGCGCCGTAGAGCGCGCGGTAGACCGTCATCGCCTCCAGCGTTTCGCTGTGGCGTGCCGTGCCAATCACCTCGTACATGCCGCCTTTGTAGTGGCGGTACAGACCGGTGGGGGTTTCTTCGAGAGGGGGTAAGTCTTGGTCGTTCATGGGTGGGACAATACACCTTATGCATCCCAACGCCCTGTTAGAAGCTTGTACTGAGCTCGTTCGCCTCACCTTGAAGTTTGACCACCCAGCTGACGCCGTGGTGTCTAAGTTTTTCCGTGACTACCGCAAAACTTACGCTTTTGGCCCGCGTGAGCGTGCCGCTTTGGCTGAGACGGTCTACAACGTCTTGCGCTACAAACTGCGTTACGACCACTTGGCGCCCTCAGGCTCGGGGCCCAAAGAGCGTCGCTTGGCCATTTTGGGCTTTGCCGAGCACTTGGACCACCAAGCACCCACCGCCTCGGGCGGCAAACCTGCCCCTGGCAAACGCAAGGCCGACAGCTCGGGCCCGCGCGATTTTTTGAAAAGCGCCCTGAGCAACCCCGAAATTGTTTGGCTGGACGCTTGCGCTCAGGTGCAAACCGCTGATTTGATGGAGCGCCATCGCCACAACCTGCCCGAGTGGCTGGTGGCTCCGCTCAAAGCTCAGGTGGGTGACGGGTTTTGGCCCTTGGTGGCGCGCCTCAATGGCTCGGCGCCGTTGGACTTGCGCGTCAATACCTTCACCGACAAACGCAGCGATGTGCAGCACGAGCTCAAACTGGCGGGCATCCAGGCCACGCTGACGCCTTATTCGCCCTGGGGTTTGCGCATTGACGGCAAACCAGCCCTGAGCCAACTCGACGCCTTTGCCCGTGGCGCCATCGAGGTGCAAGACGAGGGCTCGCAGCTCTTGGCCTTGTTGCTCGACGCCAAGCGTGGCGAAATGGTGGTGGACTTTTGCGCCGGTGCTGGCGGCAAGACCCTGGCCATTGGGGCCGCCATGCGCAGTACTGGGCGCTTGTATGCGTTTGACACCTCGGCTCACCGCTTGGAGGCCTTGAAGCCTCGTTTGGCCCGCAGCAAGCTCTCTAACGTGCATCCCGCCGCCATTGCCCATG
>CANFJA010000085.1 GCA_947447235.1 Comamonadaceae bacterium | reverse complement strand
GGCATGCAGCTCAAAACCCACCAAACAGGCCCCGAAGGACAAAAAGTGCGTCGCCTCTACATCGAAGACGGCGCCGACATCAACAAAGAATATTACGTGTCGGTGGTGACCGACCGCGCCACGCAAAAGATTGCTTTCATCGCGTCGAGCGAAGGCGGCATGGACATTGAGGAAGTGGCCCACAGCACGCCAGAAAAAATCATCACCGAGTTCATCGACCCGCTGACCGGTTTGGGCGACGCACAAGCCAAGAAGATTGCAGACGCCATTGGCATGCCCGCTGATTCCACCGCACAAGCCGTGGACATCTTCAAAAAGCTCTACCAGTGCTACATGGACACTGACGCGTCGTTGGTTGAAATCAACCCCTTGAACCGCGACAGCAAAGGCCAGGTGATGGCCTTGGATGCGAAGTTCAACTTCGACGCCAATGCCTTGTTCCGCCATCCTGAAATCGTGGCCTACCGCGACTTGGACGAAGAAGATCCAGCCGAAGTCGAGGCTTCGAAGTTTGATTTGGCCTACATCTCGCTCGACGGCAACATCGGTTGCTTGGTCAACGGCGCAGGCTTGGCCATGGCCACCATGGACACCATCAAGTTGTTTGGTGGCGAGCCGGCCAACTTCCTCGACGTGGGCGGCGGCGCCACCGCCGAGAAGGTCACCGAAGCCTTCAAAATCATGTTGAAGAACCCCCATGTCAAAGGCATCTTGGTCAATATCTTTGGCGGCATCATGAAATGCGACACCATCGCCAGTGGCGTGATCACGGCGTGTAAGGCTGTCAATTTGTCCGTGCCTTTGGTGGTGCGCATGAAAGGCACCAACGACGCTTTGGGCAAACAAATGTTGGCTGACTCTGGTTTGCCCATCATTTCCGCAGACACCATGGCCGAAGCTGCGACGCAAATCGTCGCTGCCGTTCAATAATGACTTTGTGAGGCAAGGCTTGCGCGCTGCCTCCAACTGACCAGGACAAATTACATGTCAATCTATATCAACAAAGACACCAAAGTCATCACCCAAGGCATCACCGGCAAAACCGGTCAGTTCCATACGGAAAAATGCATCGAATACGCCAATGGCAAGAACTGTTTCGTGGCGGGTGTGAACCCCAAGAAAGCCGGCGAAAAGATTTTTGATGTGCCAATTTTTGCGTCCGTCAAAGAAGCTGCCCACAACACGGGCGCCACGGTGTCTGTGATTTATGTGCCGCCCGCTGGCGCGGCTGCCGCCATCTGGGAGGCTGTGGAAGCCGACCTCGACTTGGCCATCTGCATCACCGAAGGCATCCCAGTTCGCGACATGCTGGAAGTGCGCAACAAGATGAAAGCCAAAGAAGCGGCAGGCGGTAAGAAGACCTTGCTGTTGGGCCCCAACTGCCCAGGCTTGATCACGCCCGACGAAATCAAGATCGGCATCATGCCCGGTCACATCCACCGCAAAGGCCGCATTGGTGTGGTGTCCCGTTCGGGCACCTTGACCTATGAAGCTGTGGCGATGTTGACCGAAGTCGGCTTGGGTCAGTCCAGTGCTGTCGGCATTGGGGGAGATCCGATCAACGGCCTCAAGCACATCGACGTGATGAAGGCTTTCAATGACGATCCTGACACCGACGCCGTCATCATGATTGGTGAAATTGGTGGACCAGACGAGGCCGATGCCGCCCGCTGGTGCAAAGCCAACATGAAAAAGCCCATCGTGGGCTTCATCGCGGGTGTGACCGCACCTCCTGGCAAACGCATGGGCCACGCCGGTGCCTTGATCTCTGGCGGCGCTGACACGGCCGATGCCAAACTGGCCATCATGGAAGAGTGCGGCTTCATCGTCACACGCAACCCATCGGAATTGGGCAAGTTGCTCAAAGCCCAGCTCAAGTAACCCTGCTGCATAAGCAGTATTACCAACGGGCCCGCTTTGTCGGGCCCGTTACACTTTGGGCCTTTACAAAGTGGCGAGAAGACTCAGGCCTTCATTCGCTGACAGAACAACAACGGAGCACAGCATGGATATTCTTCAATCTTTTCAGAACCCCGATTTTGTCGTTGGCTTGCTGAAAATCATTTGGATCAACATCCTATTGTCTGGCGACAACGCGGTCGTCATTGCCCTGGCCGCCCGCGGGTTGCCACCTGCGCAACAAAAGAAAGCCATTCTGTTCGGCTCTGGCGCTGCGGTCGTCTTACGTATCGGACTCACCATCATTGCTGCGTGGTTGCTGGAGTTACAGGGCTTGCAAATCATTGGTGGCGCTTTGTTGCTGTGGATTGGCGCACAACTGCTGTCGGGTGAAGAAGAAGGGGAAGACGATGGCAAAGAGCAATCCAATTTGATGACCGCTGTGCGCACCATCTTGATTGCTGACCTCGTGATGAGCTTGGACAACGTGATTGGTGTCGCCGCGGCCGCCAAAGGCGATCAAGTGCTGTTGATCATTGGTTTGGCCATCAGCATTCCTTTGGTGGTCTTTGGCAGCTCCATGATGATCAAGCTGATGGAGCGTTTCCCCGTCATCATCACCCTCGG
The DNA here is from genome assembly GCA_947447235.1 of Comamonadaceae bacterium. Classification (GTDB taxonomy): domain Bacteria; phylum Pseudomonadota; class Gammaproteobacteria; order Burkholderiales; family Burkholderiaceae_C; genus Limnohabitans. Next base: position 4,739 of record CANFJA010000085.1, on the reverse strand, counting down.
CGCTGCCTTGATTGGTTGGGTTGGCGGTGAGACCGTGGCCAGCGACGTGCTGTTGCGAGACTTCGCCAGCGAAAACCATTGGTTCCACCTGACGGCTGCTGCTGCGGGTGCTGCCATCGTGTTGCTCTGGGGTCGTTGGATGCAACAAAAAAGCCCGCAACCCGAGACCGAGCAACACTGAGCCAAAGCGCTTTCAAAAACAACGAGCGGTCCATTCACCGCTCGTTTTTTTTTGAACTGTCGCAATAGCTCAGCTGGCGGTGGTGCTGCCTAGAATGACGCAAGCCCCTCTTCATTCTTCTCATTGACAAGGACTTGTATGTCACACCGATTGCAAAAAGGCTTCACATTGATTGAGCTGATGATCGTCATCGCGATCATCGGTATCTTGGCTTCGGTGGCCTTGCCTGCCTACCAAGACTATGTGGTGCGCGCACGCGTGGCCGAAGGTTTTGGTTTGGCAAGTGCCGCCAAGACCACCGTGTTGGATGTGGTCAACAGCGGCAATGTGGCCGGGGGGTATCAAGCGGACTATGCGTCTCCTGCTGCCACCAAAAACATTGCCAGCATCGCCATCGCGAAAGACACCGGCGCCATCACCATCACCACCACCCAAGCGGCAGGTGCAGGCACATTTCTCTTGGTGCCTTACACACAGTCGGGCAACACGGTGGCTGGCTTGCCCTTGCCTTCAGCAAGCAGCACCAACGTATCCGGTGCTGTGATGTGGCGCTGTCTTGGCAAAGGCGCGGCAACCTTTGTCAGTGTCAGTGTGGGCAACGACGCCTTGGAGACCAAGTACTTGCCCAGCGATTGCAAGTAAGACCCAGCCCACGTCAAACCCAGGCGCTTCGGCGCCTTTTTTCATGGGCACAGGCATGTTGGAAAATCAAGCCCATGTCATCTCCTGCAACGGCCTATCCACTGTTCATGCGCAACGCCTTGTTGATGGCATGCATCACCATGCCGTGGCTCAACCCATTCACCGCCAGCCCCTCGACGGCGGTCATGCCATTGCTCTTGAGTTGGATGTGCGTTGCCTGCTTGGCCTTACTGGTCCTGGAGTTGCCCTTGTTGCAGCAAACCATGTCCAGGGCGGTCATCTTGCTGATGGTGGGGTTGGCGTGCTGGGTGGGTAGCGCCGTGTGGCGTGTGCCGGCGGTGGTGGACCACGCCCTGACCTTGGGCTTGTTTGCGGCCTTGGTGAGTGTGGGCCTGATGGTGCGTGTGGGCTTGCACGTGGCGTGGCGTGGCAACGGTTTGATGCTGTGGGTCGCGCGGGCCTTGTTGCTGGCGGCGTTGATCAGCAGCGTGCTGGGCGTGTTGCAGTATGTTGGATTGGCGCATGAGCTGTCACCCTGGGTGAACCAGCCGGTGGCGGGCGACGCATTTGCCAACCTGCGCCAGCGCAACCAATTTGCAAGTCTCACCAGCATCGGCTTGGTGGCGTGTTTGGCCTTGTTGGCAGCGCGTGCCCAACAGGGACCGGTGTCACCTCGAAGCATGCTGGGGTATGGCGTGGTGCTGAATGTGCTGGCGGCTGGCGTGGCGTGCTCGGTGTCACGCACGGGCGCTGTGCAGTGGCTGCTGATCGGGGGCTTAGGCGCAGTGTGGGCTTGGCGTGATGGTCGACATTCCAAGCGCCATCGCAACCCCTTGTTGTGGATGGCGCTGGCCGCGCCTGTGTGGGTGGTGGTGTGGTCTGTGTGGATGCCATGGTTGGCAGCACAACTGAGCGGTCACAACGGCGCCAGCATGATTTTGCGGGTGGCAGGACAAGCCCAGGACTACGGTGTGTGTGGCAGTCGCCGCGTGTTGTGGTCCAACATGTGGCAGTTGATCGCGCAACGCCCTTGGCAAGGTTGGGGATGGGGTGAAACCGACTACGCCCACTTCATCACCGCCTACAGTGGCATGCGCTTTTGCGACATGCTCGACAACGCCCACAACCTGCCCCTGCACTTCGCGGTCGAGTTTGGCGTGCCCTTGGCGGCGGCCTTGTTGGCCACCTGTGCGGCATGGGTGTGGCAACGCCAGCCATGGCGCGAACAAGACGCCTGGCGCAGCATGGCTTGGGGCGTGTTGCTGGTGCTGGGCTTGCACAGCTTGGTGGAATACCCGCTGTGGTACGGCCCGTTTCAAATGACGTTCGGGCTTGCCTTGGGCTTGCTGTGGTGCCGGCCATCAAAGCAAACGCACCCCGCCTCGCGCCCCTTCACGCACCTAGACACGCACTTAGGCGCGCAGATGCCCTCGCAGATGTCACAAGCTGGGGGCATCACGCTGGCGGGCGCTCTCTTTGTGGCCTGTTTGTATGCGGCATGGGATTTCAACCGTGTGGCACAAATCTACCGCGCGCCTGCGCAGCGAGACGCCATCTACCAAGACGATCCCTGGGCCCACGCCAAAGCCTCTTGGCTATTTCGCAATCAAGCCGAATTTGCCGAACTCACCACGCAAACCGTCACCGTCGACAATGCGCAGCAGGTGTTCTCACTCGCTTCGCGCGTGATGCACTACTCCCCAGAGGACCGAGTGATTCAGCGCCTCATCGACAGCGCCAAATTGCTAGGTCAAGACGAAATCGCCCAGACCTTGGCCGAACGCTTGAAAGACGCCCAACACCATGTCCAGCCTTGAACCTGCAGCCCCCCCGATGTCTCCAGCACCTACGCTTTCAGCCATCGTGATCACCCGCAACGAGGCGCACAACATCGACGATTGCTTGGCTTCGCTGCAAGGCTGGGTGGATGAAATCGTGGTGGTGGACAACCACAGCACCGACGACACCGTGGCCATTGCCCAACGCCATGGCGCCAAGGTGTCGCAACCCGAAGGCTGGCCCGGCTTTGGCCCTCAAAAAAACCGCGCGCTGGATCTGGCCACCACCGACTGGGTCTTGTCCATCGATGCCGATGAGCGTGTGCCGCCCGCCTTGGCGCAAGAAATTCGCCACGCGCTGTCCCAAGGGCCGGCGAGCGTTGCCTACGACATCCCACGTCTGTCGTGGTACTGCGGCAAATTCATACGCCATGCCGGTTGGCGGCCCGACCATGTGCTGCGTTTGTTCCCGCGCCTTCATGCGCGGTTTTCCGACGACTTGGTGCATGAACGCGTGGTGACGGATTTGCCACGCAAGCAACTTCACAATGACTTGCTGCATTACAGCTACCGTGACTTCTCGCAAGTGTTGGCCAAGGTCGACGCCTACTCCAGCGCCTCGGCCAAGCAAGCCGTGGCGCGCGGCAAACGTGCCACGGTGGGCAGCGCCGTGGGCCATGGGGCGTGGGCATTTTTTCGGACCTATGTTTTGCGTGCTGGCTTTTTAGATGGCGGCCACGGCCTGGCCTTGGCCATCTCGAACGCCGAGACCAGCTATTACAAATACCTCAAAATTTGGGCGCAACAACAGCCTGCCGACGGTGGGCAACGATCAAACACGGCGCAATAGCCCAGTGCCAAACAAACCAAGGATTGTGAACATGCCCTCTTTGCACCACCCATCATTGCGACTTGGCGTTTTAGGTTGCGCCAACATTGCCAAACAATTTGTCCGAGATGTCTTGGGCAGCGCCCATGTCACGGTGGCCGCTGTTGCCAGCCGTGATTTGGCCAAAGCACAAGACTTTGGCCGAGCCTTTGGCGTCGATCGGGCTTATGGCAGTTACGAGGCCTTGCTGGCAGACCCGCAACTCGACGCCATCTATATCCCCTTGCCCAACCACCTGCACGCCACCTGGGCCATTCGTGCACTTGAAGCTGGCAAGCATGTGCTGTGCGAAAAACCTCTGGCCTTGAGCCAGGCACAAGCACAGGCCATGTTTGCCGCTGCCAGACAACACCAACGCTTGCTGCTCGAAGCCTACCCCTATTGGTTTCAACCCCAAACACGCGACTTGCTAGAGCGCCTGCACGGCACCACAGGCCCTGGGATTGGCAGCGTTCGCAGTGTGCACGCCAGTTTTGGATTCACGGTGGGCAACAAAGAGACCAACATTCGCATGAAGCCAGAAATGGGTGGCGGGGCCTTGCTCGACGCTGGCAGCTACCCGTTGAGCTTTATCCGCCTGGTCATGGGCTGTGCGCCGCAGCAGGTGCTGGCCCACGCCAGTTGGGCCGATACCGGCGTGGACATCAGCATGATGGGTACGCTGTTTTATGCCGATGGGCGTCGTGCACACATGTCGTGTGCCATGGACGCCGCCAACCACCGCCGTGCCACCGTGGTGGGCACCCAGGGCACGATTGAAACCGAGTACCTCAACCACACCAGCACGTCGCACACGCATCCTTGGGGCTACTTGCCCAGCCAGATGCGCATGCGCGCGGGCATGGCCAATACTGTGCCGTTTGAAAACATCGCCTCTGCCACGGGCAGTGGTTTTCGATTTGCCGCCGAAGCTTTTGCGACTGTGGTGTGCAACAACGACGTGGCAGCCATTGAGCGTGCCGCGCGTGCCAGCATGGACATCGCGGCCACGCTGGAGGCGCTGGCAAAAAGTGCGCGTTCCGGTCAGCCCGTCGGGTTGGACGTCGACACATAACTCCCCGACTTGCCACCGTGCTTCTCGAGCAAGCGCACATCGGTGATGGTCATGCCCCGGTCGACCGCTTTGCACATGTCGTAGATGGTCAGCAGCGCCACTTGCACGGCGGTGAGGGCCTCCATCTCCACGCCGGTTTGCCCCACGGTCTCGACCGTGGCGGTGCATTGAATGCTGTGGCTGTTTGCGTTCATG